>JABSOG010000087.1 GCA_013216025.1 Algicola sp.
GTGATTAAGCAAATATCTGTGGTCATTAAGGGGGTTACTCTATGGTTGCGGCGACGGTGAGCGTATTCAAAATAGTGGCTTTATGATACAAATCGGTCAGGGCGTTGAGCGTTTTGCAAAGACATACTACCTCCTTTCGTTTGTGTACACAATGTACCGGGACAGTCTAAATTCACGGCTTTTTTGTCAACGAAAGCGAGATGTACGGTGGTGGGGACGATAGTGCCGTTTTTAACGGGAACTAAATCGCTTGATAATTGTCTCTAATTTACGGCAATCGCATGAGATGCAGTCGCTATTGTCAGTTGACCCTAATATAACCAAAGGCAAAGGACATCATCATGGCTCGATATGGTAATAGTCGTATAGAAGACAGAAGAAGACTGAAAAGATTGGCCTATACCCGCAACACCCGGGTTTTTAGAAAAATGCTCACCTACTTTGACAAACGCCCCGTTATTATCGCTGAAGGCGATTCGTGGTTTGCTTATCCGCCGAAAAACTTTATTGGCAAAGCGCCAGCCAACATTATGGACCACATCAAAAAGCGTACACGTAAAAAGGCCAATATGCTGAGGCTAGAAGTCAGTGGCGATGAAGCGGTTGACATGCTCCAGGGCGGGCAAAAACGCAAAATGGTCAACCTCATGAAAGAGTTCGGTGGTCGAGTGGATGTATTGCTGTTTTCTGGCGGTGGCAATGATATTGTCGGCAAGGGCGATATGGAAGATTTGCTGAATACCTACCAAGCGGGATTTACCGTCGAGCAATGTATACATCAGCAAAACCTCGAAAAGAAAGTTGCTGAAATTAAAAATGCGTACATGACTTTGTTGGACATTCGCAACCAGTATTCACCGGATACGGTGATCATCACTCATTGTTATGACTATCCTTTTCCTTCGGACACTGCGGGACGATTCTTGTTGGGGCTTATTAGAACCGGCCCTTGGATGAAACCCTTTATGGATGCAAAGAAGATAAAAGACAAAGACTTGCAGCGAGGCATTTCGATTTATTTGATTGATGCAATGTATAAAGTACTGCAAGATATTGAAGTCGACGCTGCTGCCAATGGTAAATTCAAGGTGGTCAAAACCATAGGCACACTGCCCAATGAGTCAGATTGGCAAAATGAGATCCATCCAACGCGTAGAGGATTCGGTTTAGTGGCTGAAAAAATCTACAATGAGATGTTGAATCATATATCCGGATTGCCGCGTTGGTAGCGGTCATTTCAAGCAAAAATACAATCATTGAAGTGAGTTAAAAGGGCTGTTTATGAATGAAAAAACAATGCAAGGCGGTTGCCAGTGTGGCGCGGTCAAATATGAAGTAACAGACAAGCCCTTTGGCGCTGAATACTGTCATTGCAGTATGTGTCGTAAAACAGTGGGGGCGGTGACGGTCAACTGGATAGACTTTAAAGTTGAACAAGTGAAATGGACGACACAACTGCCAAAGGAATACGCTTCGTCTGAACATGCCTTTCGTGGTTTTTGCGTTGAATGTGGTTGTTCGATGAGTTTTCGTGACAATAGGCGGCCCGAATTTCTTTCTTTGACCCTCGGCTCGTTGGACGACCCGAGTTTGGTTGAGCCGACTCAACATATTTATGCCGATGACCAAGTGAAGTGGTTGAATATTGTTGATGAGTGCACGCGGTTTAGGCAAGGGGCAGTGTAGGTTGCTTCGCTGTGCGGGAGTACAACAGCGTTCATCCCCGCTTGTCTAAATCATCAAACCCGTTTATTCTCAGCAAACGATTGTAATTAACCCCATTGTTTGACCGCGTGTTTATCTTGTATACGTCACAAACACTTAACCTCAAAAGCCTGAAATATGTCCGAGATACCTGATTATATCCAAGAAGAAATCGATGAAGTTAAAGCAGGGCGGTCTAAGATGCTTAGTTTTAGTCACACTCAGTTAACTGAAATACCCGATGAAGTTTTTGAGTTGACCGGGTTGGAAAAGCTGGATATCCAAAGAACTAAGATTACAAATATTCCAGCTAAAATTAAACAGTTAAAGCGCTTAAAGGTGCTGGATATTCGTGGTACTGAGATTGAAGTTGCACCAGACATACCTGGGCTTATATTGAACTATGGTTGCTTGCTGCGTTCTAATGTTGCCGTTGAGAATGTGATTGGCCTTCGTCTTGAAGGTGAGGGTAAGGTCGATGTTTGGCCTGAGCCTATTTTTGAACTGCCGAATTTGATTTCGCTTGAGTTGACGCCAAGAAAAAACAATATTATCCCCTCAAATATTGCAAGGTTAAGCCAATTGGAAGCATTAGAGTTATCTAGAAATAACCTGATTACAATCCCGGCAGGTATTTTTCAGCTTTCAAATCTTAAATTTTTAAACCTTGATAATAATGGGTTAACAGAGTTGCCAGCAAAAATTGTTAATTTGTCAAAACTGTCAGAGCTTAAGCTGTCAAAAAACCCATTAAATACAGTACCAACAGTTATCCAACGTTTAAAGGGCTTAAAGAAGCTAGACTTAAGCGGGGTAGGGCTTTCTTGTCTACCTGAATGGTTAGCTGAGCTAAAAGCACTTGAACATCTCTGGTGTAGTAATAATAAGCTTAAAGACTTACCAGCATCAATAAGTGAATTGAAATCGCTGGCCTTTTTGAGTCTATCTCAGAATCCACTGCGACAGATACCCAAATCAATCTTTGAACTCAAATCGTTGCGAGGGTTGTGGCTTTGGGATGTGGCTAGTACAAGCCAAATCACCGAAATTCCTGCTGATATTTTAAAACTTAAGAATCTAAACCTTTTGGATGTCGAAGGCCAACCCATACAAACCCCACCACCAGAAGTTGTCAAAAAAGGCATTGGCGCAATACGAGACTACTACCTTCAACTTGAATCCGGCAAAGACTATCTGTGCGAAGCAAAACTTATTATTGTCGGCGAAGGTGGGGCGGGTAAAACTTCTCTGGCGAAGAAGATTGAAGACCCTACGTATGAATTGAGCGAAGAGCAAGGCTCAACCGAAGGTATCGACGTTATCGAATGGCCTTTTCCCACCACTATTGAGGTAGACAATGACGGCACTAAGGAGACTATAAACAAGGAATTTCGCGTAAATATCTGGGATTTCGGCGGGCAGGAAATTTACCACTCCACCCATCAGTTTTTTTTGACTAAACGGTCTTTGTATATTTTGTTGGCCGATAACCGCAAAGAAGACACCGACTTTAACTATTGGCTGAATGTGATAGAACTACTCAGCGATGGCAGCCCAGTGCTGATTGTTAAAAACGAAAAACAAGACCGCAAGCGCGATATCAACCTTGCCCGGCTGCAACAGCGTTTTGGCAATCTTGTGCAGGTGCTGTCGACCAATCTGGCGACCAATCGGGGGCTAGAAGAGATTACCACAGCCATACGCCAGCAAGTGGTCAAGCTGCCACACATAGGCACCCCGTTACCCAAAACTTGGAAAGTCGTAAGAGAGGTTCTTGAGAGCGATAGCCGCGACCACATCACTCTTGAGCAGTATTTTGAGCTATGTAAAGAACATGATTTTACCAGTATTTCTAACAACCTACAGCTGAGTGACTATTTGCATGACTTGGGCATTTGCCTGCATTTTCAAGATGACGATTTGCTCAAACAAACGGTTATTTTAAAACCCACTTGGGGCACGGATGCGGTTTATCGGGTATTAGACAACAAAAAAGTACTCGCTAATCATGGTCGCTTTGACCGCAGTGATTTAGAGGCTATTTGGTCTGAACCCAAGTATCAAAATATGCACGAACAGTTGCTGCAACTGATGATGAAGTTTCAGCTGTGTTATCAAATAGCCGACACCGATGCCTATATTGCGCCGCAATTGCTGGAAGTGACCCAACCCGAATACGACTGGGATTGTACAGCTAACCTCACGCTTAAATACCGTTACGACTTTATGCCCAAGGGTATTATTACCCGATTTATTGTTGCGCTGCATCCATTGATTGTTGATCAAGAATTGGTTTGGAAGGATGGGGTTGTGTTGACCTATGAAGGTAGCCAAGCCCAAGTGATAGAAGACTACACACAACGTGAAATTACCGTGAGGGTGCAAGGTAGCAACAAAAAAGGCTTTTTGGATGCGCTTGGCGATGAACTTAAAAAAATTCACAACAGTTACCCACAATTGCAATTCGACAGGTATTTACCCTGTAATTGTTCAACTTGTGTTGTTAGTGACACACCCAACTATTATCCATACAAAATATTACAGCGATTCTCACAAGATAAAAAAGAGATACAGTGTCATTTTAGTTATGAAATGGTTGATGCTGAGCTGTTGATTGAGAAGGTGCTAATCAGGTATATCTTACGTGATGAGGCACATAGAGCAAAAGGACATGTTGATCCTGAGTTGATGAGTGCCATTTCTAGACCGTCTCTACTTACTTTAACAGGCACCCCCATCAAACAAGCCAAACCTAATATCGTTGTCACTCAAGTCACTTTGCAAAATATCCGCTGTTTTGAAAACCTCGATATAAAGCTGACCGACACAAATGGGCCAATACTGTGGTCTATGGTTTTGGGCGACAATTCAGCAGGCAAAACCACCTTGCTGCGCAGCATCGCTTTGGGGCTGTGCCGCGAAGGGGATGCCACAGCATTGCTTAAAGACATTCCCGGTAGTCTGGTTCGCAAAGACTGTCAGTCGGGTAAAATCACCTTGCAATTAAGTGATACCACAAACCCAGCAAAAACCTATTCGATCACTACTGAAATTATTAAGGAAGATGGCGGTGGGGAGATTGTGCGGCAGCAAACTACCCCGAAAGAAAACTTGCCCTGGCCAGATATTTTTGTTTGTGGTTATGGCATTTATCGTTCGGGCAAAGCCGATGCCCCGCACGATGCCTACAGCACCCGCGAAGCAGTAAAATCTTTGTTTGATTATCAAACTCCGATGCAAAACCCCGAGGTGGTGTTGCTTAAGCGTAATAAGGCAACGCGCGGTAAGTTAGAGAAAATGTTGCTGCAAATTCTTATGTTAGATGAACAAAAAGACCAGCTATCGTACCCCGAAACTGGCTTTGAAATAACCGGCCCATGGGGGCAGCAGCCCGCGTCTGTATTAAGTGACGGTTATCAAGTGACTTTGCGCTGGGTAATGGATTTTATCGGCTGGCTAATTTATGCCAAGCGACTGACCGACAGTGACAATATCGGTGGTATATTGCTGCTTGATGAAATAGAACAACACCTGCACCCGCGTTGGCAGCGCTTTATTGTCGACCGGCTGCGCAAGCAGTTTCCCAACACCCAAATCATCGCAACCACCCATACTCGTTTTGCTGTGTCGGGCGTGGTTGATATTGATAACAGTGTGCTGATGAGGCTCGAACACAATGAGCAATGTGCGGTAACCGCACGAATCATCGACAAGAGCAACATTGAGGGTAAACGGGCCGATCAGGTATTGGTTTCAGAGGCTTTTGGTTTGTTGACCACCCGCAATCCGGGTAGTAAAGATGTGATTGATCGTTATTCTGAGCTGTTGGGCCAATCAGCGCGCACGGCGAATGAGCAAACCGAGCTTGAAAGTTTAAGCGCTCGGTTGCAAGCTGCACTGGTTGGCGGCGAAAGCCCCTTAGAGTGCAAAATCGATAAGGCGGTGGAAGATGCGCTTGAGCGCGTGCTAAATAATGCCTCGCCTGCTGCGCTGGACGATCAGGCTAAGGCAGAGCTGCGGGCATTGTTCGATTTTGAGGATGAGTGATGTTCAAAATCAAGTTGCAGGGGCTAGACAAAACCAAGCCCGAAATGGCCACTGTTTGGACTAATTGGCTTGAAGATTGTCAAAATGAAACCAAAGCCTGTGTGGCAGCTAGAACTAATGGGCAGACTTATGACATCAAAGACAGTGTGTATCGGCGCAAAACCATCAAAAATCATTACTTTTTTGACCGGGGCATGGGGCCGCCGTTTTATGGCAAATGTGCTTATTGTGAAGCTACAGTTGTCGGTAAACAGCATGGTGACGTGGAACACTTTCGCCCTAAAGCCAGGGTGACCGACGAGAATGATAATATCATTTACCTAAAGAATGCGAACGGTAAAAATCTGTTCGATATTAAAGGTAAACCCATACCTCACCCCGGTTATTACTGGCTTGCCTATGACTTGCATAACCTGCTGCCATCGTGCCAAATTTGCAATCAGGCCAGCGACTTTGGCGGCAAACGTAATCGTTTTCCGGTAGCAACTGACCATGCCACCATGGCAGCCGAGGTTAGCGATGAAAAGCCTTTGTTGATTAACCCGGCAAGTGATGATGGCAAAGACAATCCGGCCAAACATTTTAAAATTGACATTAAAACCGGGGTAATGTCAGCGAAAACCAAAAGAGGGCAAATGTGTATCGACGTATTTGATCTCAACGGGCGACAATCACTGCTTGACGACAGGCGGGATGTACGCCGTATTGTATGGTCTCTGATTGCTGAAATTAAGCAAAAACCACAACATGCAGATCAATTACAGTTGGAACTCAACGACATACTGCAAGGTAAAAAAGCCTATACCATGACTGCACGGGCAGCTTTTAAGGCGTTTACAGAACAAAACTAGAACTTAAACACAAAAGTTCTGATTGGATTGAAATTCGGTGGTTTTTGCTTTGCTACTTGGGTTTATCCATTTGACATTTGTCACGTGACGCAATACATTTATCTTATGATTAAAACATTTGCCAACAAGCTGACGCGTGACTTGTATATCACTGGGAAGTCCAGTAAATTCCCCCCGGATATTACTCGAAGGGCTGTCAGAAAACTTGAATATATTGACTTGGCAACTGTACTTGACGATTTAAAGGTCCCCCCGGGCAATCGCTTGCATGCATTGAGCAGAGATCGCAAAGGGCAATATGCCATTGCAATTAACAGTCAATGGCGTATTTGTTTTAAGTTTATCAATGGCGATGCATTTGACGTTGAAGTCTGTGATTATCACTAAGGAGTGAATAAATGAGTATTGCAAATGATGGTTTGTTGTTAAGAAAGCCAACCCACCCTGGTGAAATGCTTAGGGAAGACTTTTTGCCTGATTACAATTTGACGGTGGCCGGATTGGCCGAGGCTATTGGTGTTTCTCGTCAATCGGTTAATGAATTGATTCGTGAGCGCCGTGCACTCAGTCCTGAGATGGCACTTAAGTTAGGGCGTTTGTTTGGCAATACGCCAGAGTTTTGGTTGAAATCTCAGCGGTTTGTTGATTTATGGGAAGCCAGTCAAAGCGTTAAGGCTGACCTTGAACAGATCAGGCCACTAAAGGTGGCCTGATACTAAGTCAATTTAAATATGGATCCCCGTCCATAAGCATCCAGCACCGATTCATGGTTCAACTCTTTCTCTACCGTTTCCATGGTTTTGGCCGCTTTTAAGGCGTTTACTAAAATTGGTTTCTAAACTTTTCGGCTATATCTGCCAAATTGGCCATTTGCAGTGTATTGCGGCTTAATTCGTGGGCGTTGGGTTCTAAAATTGCCAGTAATATAAAAGCCTCGCTGTCATTAAAGCCTGTACTGTAAACCAAAAAGCGATCACTTGTGTCGCCCTTTTGCTCTATAGGCACCAAGTGAACATGACTTAGCTCGGCGGTGACTGCAGATGGGGGCCTGTTATAAGTTACATCTTTGCCAAACTTGTATGTTTGAAAGATTCGGTGGTTTTTGTTTTTGTACAATTTAAACGCTTGGGCCATTAGCCTGATATTGGGGTGATTTAGCAGTTTATCGGCAATAAAAACCCTTACCGATGTCACTATCAGGCGACCTGCACAAATGTGATTGGTTCACCGGGTTTATGTTCTTTGAGCATTTTTTGGGAGGCGTCGACCAGCTCTTGCATATTGGCTTGTGAAGCAAAGAATTTACCTGCGGTCTCATCTATGGTTCCTCTGGCATATTGGGCAAATGAGCGATAGATGTTTTCGCAGGCGTTGTATATTTCAACAAGGTTGGCATACAGTACCGGTTCGTTTATTTGCGGGGCGTTGACAAAGTTGTATGCAATGACATGCAGCATGTCGGCAAAGGTATCAAACTGCACTGCGTCAACGTTGGTGAATACCGTATCTTGTTCAACAGCCGTTGCATATTCTGCCTTCAGCAGTTTGTGAAACTCTTCAAGTACAGGCAAAAAGGCGCTCAGCAATGAAGCATTACTTTCATAGGCTTGGATTAGCTTGACTATTTGTTGAAAGTCTTGTGTTGAATACGGGCGCATGAGGTTGACTCTTTTTTAAGCTGATAGTCTACATGATAAAGAGTTGCCCACCGATTTACAATTTCTATGTGTCGGTGGGGTTGCATAGCAATCTATAAAACTAAATATGAATCCCCCGTCCATAAGCATCCAACACCGATTCATGAATCATCTCTGATAATGTTGGATGTGGAAAGATGGTGTGCATCAACTCTTCTTCGGTGGTTTCCATGGTTTTGGCGACCGCAAAGCCTTGAATCAACTCTGTTACTTCGCTACCCACCAAATGCGCACCCAGCAATTCTCCAGTTTTTTGGTCGAAAATGGCTTTAATCATACCTTCGGTTTCACCTTGGGCGATGGCCTTTCCGTTGGCTTGGAAGGGGAATCTACCGACCTTTATCTCTAAACCTTTATCTAGTGCCGCCTGCTCGGTTAAACCGATGCTGGCAACCTGTGGGAAACAATAGGTGCAGCCGGGGATCATTGATTTGTCCATTGGATGAACGTCTGCCTTGGCCGCAATTTTTTCTACGCATAAGATGCCTTCGTGACTGGCTTTGTGGGCAAGGCACGGGGCACCGGCTACGTCACCAATCGCATAAATGCCGGGGACACTGGTTTGGCAATAGTCGTCTATCTCGATAAATCCTCTTTCGTCGAGCGATACGCCAGACTCTGACAAATTGAGGTTTTCGACGTTGGGTATTACGCCCACTGCGGTGATCACTTTGTCTACGCTTATTTTTTCAGGGGAAAGTTGCTCGGTTTTGCCATCTTTCTCAAGCGTGGCGAGCACTTTGTCGGCCTGTCGGTCAAGCCCAGTGACTTTGGTGCTTAAGTGGAATTTCATGCCACGCTTTTTCATCGCCTTTTGGGCAATTTGGGCGATTTCGACATCTTCTACCGGCATGATTTGGTTCATGGCTTCTACTACGGTGACCTCGCAGCCGAGCGCGTGATAGAAGTTGGCGAACTCAATACCGATTGCGCCTGAACCAATCACCAGCAGTGATTTGGGCATTTGCTCAGGCACTAGCGCTTCTTTGTAGCTCCATACCCGGTCGCCGTCTGGCTCAAGGCCCGGGAAGCTGCGGGCGCGGGCGCCAGTGGCTAAAATGATGTGTTTGGCCGATAACGTGACATTGTCGCCAACCAGCAATTCACCGGTTTTGCCAAGTTTGGCGTAACCGTTGAACACCTGCACTTTGTTTTTTTTGAGCAAGTGGCCGATGCCAGCGGTGAGTTTTGCTGATACATCGCGCGAGCGTTTGACGATTTTGTTCAAGTCAAAACCGACATTTTCTACCGACAGACCATATTCGTCGGCATGTTGCATCTGCTGGTACATTTCGGCACTGCGCAACAGGGCTTTGGTGGGAATACAGCCCCAGTTAAGACAAATGCCGCCGAGGTGGTTGGCCTCGACAATTGCTGTGTTCATGCCGAGTTGGGCGGCACGGATCGCGGCTACGTATCCGCCGGGGCCTGCGCCTACGACGATTAAGTCAAATTGTGTTTGTGACATTTTATGTTCCTGTCATACGTCAAAATGGTGGATTTATTCGCCGCGATTTGTGCCCTAGCACAATATTTTTGAAATGGCTGCGCCATTTATCGCGGCGAGGACGCCGCTCCTACAACATCAGGCTGATGGGGTCTTCGATGATGTTTTTGAATGCCTGAATAAATCGGGCGCCTGTGGCACCGTCGACGCAGCGGTGATCCATAGCTAACGTCACGCTCATCACTGTGGCAATTGCCAATTCTCCGTCTTTGACCACCGGGCGCTGTTCGCCTACGCCAACCGACAAAATGCCGTTTTGCGGGGGATTGATGATGCTGGTGAATTCTTTGATGCCGAACATGCCCAAGTTTGAAATGGTAAATGTGCCGCCTTGATATTGCGCGGGTTGCAACTTGCCTTCGCGGGCAGCCAAAGCTAACGCTTTGCTTTGGTTGGCAATGTCGGCCAATCCTTTGCCGCTGGCGTTTTTGACAACCGGGGTGATCAGGCCATCTTTTACTGCAACTGCGATGGCAATATCGACTTGATTGAAGCTGATCACTGAATCACCGGCCCACATGCAATTAGCTTCGGGCACTTGCTTCATGGCAGTAGCGACCGCTTTGATCACAAAGTCGTTAACCGATATTTTGTAGTCGGCATTTTTGCGTCCGTTCAGCTGTTTACGCATGGCCATCAGTTCGTCGATTTGACAATCAACGGTCATGTAAAAGTGTGGAATATCACGGCTCGATTGGGTCAGGCGCGTGGCCACGGTTGAGCGCATTCCTGAGTTTTTGACGCTGGTATATTCTGGCAGGTTTTGATAGTCGATGACGATTTCAGGCTCTGCCGTTGCGGTGGCTGATTTTGCTTGGATAAGTGCTTTTTCAACGCTGGTGCCAAGCAATTGTTCGACATCGCGCTTCATGATGCGGCCTTTAGAGCCGCTGCCTTTGAGGCTTTCAAGGTTAATGTTCTCTTGCGCGGCCATTCTGCGAGCCAAAGGCGACATGCTGATGTCTGTTGCATGTATTGGTTGTGTTTTGATCGGCTGTGTTTTGATAGGTATGGTTTCGACAGAAGTTGGTGCTTCGGCGGTTGCCACCTCTACAACTGGTGCTGGTGCGGCTGCTATGGCTTCACCTTCGGCACCCAGTACCATGATCACATCATCAACGGGTACTTCGGCGCCTTCTGGGGCGGTGATTTGGGCAACTACGCCTGCACTTTCAGCTTCGATTTCAACCAAGACTTTGTCGGTTTCGATTTCGGCGATGATGTCTCCGGCGCTGACATTGTCACCGACATTCACCAGCCAGCTGGATATCACACCTTTGGTCATGGTAGGTGACAGGGTGGGCATTTTGATTTCTATAGACATAATATTTTTCCTTAAGCCTTGCGAATGATGTTTAAACAACTGGCTGCGCAGGCATCCAGAATGGCATCGGCGTCGATGCGGTAATGGCGGTATAGGTCGATGGAATCACCCGATTGGCCAAAACTGTTGACCCCTAATCCTTCAACTCGGTGGCCCAATACGCCGCCAAGCCAAGTTAGGCCTGCCGGGTGAGCGTCTACAACCGTGACCAAACCTGCATTGGCAGACAGTTCAGACAACAACTGTTCAATATGAGCGGTTGCTGAACGGTCGCCTTGGTGACGGGCCTTTTTGGCTTTTTGCCAGTCGCTGTACAAGCGGTCAGGCGAGGTCACCGCCAGCAGTCCTACGCCGGGCATTTCTTCTTTAAGTTGTTCAAAAGCTTTTAGTGCCTCGGGCACAATCACGCCACAGTAAATGATCGCCAACGGACAGTTTTCTGCCGGTTTGTGTCGCCAGTAAGCGCCCTTGATGATGTTGTCTTTTAATGCTGGGTCGAGTTCGCGACTGGGTTGGTCAATGGCACGGGTCGACAAACGCAGGTAAATCGAGCAGCCGTCTGGGGCCTGCATGTGCTCAAGCGACCATTGCATGATGGCGGCCAATTCGTCGGAATAAGCCGTTTCGAACGACATTAAATTGGGTTGAGCCATACCAATCATTTGGGTGTTAAACGATTGGTGTGCGCCGCCTTCTGGTGCCAAGGTTATGCCCGATGGGGTGGCGGCCAGCATAAAGCGGGCGTCTTGGTAGCAGCCGTAGTTTAGCGTGTCGAGACCTCGGCAAATAAACGGGTCGTACACCGTGCCGATGGGCAACAAGCGGGTGCCAAAGTGTTTTTCGGCCTGACCGAGACTGGTCAACAGGCTAAACAGGTTGCTTTCGGCAATGCCCAGTTCAATGTGCTGACCTTTGGGCGATTGAATCCATTTAAGGGTCGACGGGATTTTTTCGTTTTTGAAGGTGTCTTCTTTAACCGTTGAGTGATAAACCCCGCGTTTATTGACCCAGGCGCTGAGGTTGGTTGACGACGCAACGTCTGGCGATGTGGTGACCACTCGGTTGGCATATTCGGCTTTGCTCGAGGCGATTTGGTTCATCACTTTACCAAAGGCCACCTGCGTGGAGGACGAATCGCCTTTGGGTGTGTTGAAGTGTTCAATCGCCAAAAATGCGGCTGGGTCGGCGCCAGTGGTTGTTTTGATATGAGCTTTGCGCTGGTTGTAAGGCACGGCTTGATAGAATTGCGCTAACTGTGCTTCGTCATAGGGCATCGCGGCATTGGGTAGCCATTCTTGGCCGTCTTCGATGCCATTGTCGATTTTGAACTGGTCCATTTGGTCTGGCGTGATCATGCCAGCGTGGTTGTCTTTATGACCGGCCAAGGGTAAACCGTAACCTTTAACCGTGTAGGCGACAAAA
The DNA here is from genome assembly GCA_013216025.1 of Algicola sp. Classification (GTDB taxonomy): domain Bacteria; phylum Pseudomonadota; class Gammaproteobacteria; order Enterobacterales; family Alteromonadaceae; genus JABSOG01. The sequence goes on from JABSOG010000087.1 coordinate 12,553, forward strand.
CAGCGAGGGTTGTCGTCTTGCACGGCTTCCATGGCTTCAACGATGGTTTCCATGTCGTGGCCGCCTAGATTGGACATTAATTTGGCCAGTTGTTCGTCGTTGTGATTGTTCATCAATTGTTGCAGGCCTTTGGTGCCCTGCAAGTCTGCCGACAAGCGTTCACGCCAAGCTGCACCACCTTTAAAAACAAGCGCTGAATAAAGCTGGTTGGGGCAGTCGTCTATCCACTGTTTTAGCGCTTGTCCGGCTGGGCCTTCAAAAGCTTGTTGCTGGAGTTTGCCGTATTTTAGAGTGACGACCTCCCAACCCACTGATTCGAAAAAATCCATAATGCGCTGATACAAGTCGTCGCTGATCACCGCGTCTAGCGATTGGCGGTTAAAATCAATGATCCACCAGGTGTTTTTGAGGTCTTTTTTCCAGCCTTCTAGTAGGGCTTCGTATATGTTGCCTTCGTCGAGTTCGGCATCGCCCAAAATTGAGATCATGCGACCTTTGGCTGGCAGGTTTTCGCTCAAATGATGGTCGTTGGCATATTCTTGCACCACCGACGAAAACAAAGTCGCCGCAACGCCCAAACCCACCGAACCGGTAGAAAAATCAACTTCGGTTTGGTCTTTGGTGATAGACGGGTAAGACTGCACACCGCCAAAAGCACGAAACTTTTGCAACTGCTCAAGCGATTGTCGGCCAAGCAAATATTGAATGGCGTGAAAGTTAGGTGAGGCGTGAGGTTTAACCGCTACCTTGTCTTGTGGTCTGAGTATTTTCATATAAAGCGCGGTCATTATGGTCGAAATCGACGCGCTAGATGCCTGATGTCCGCCTACTTTTATGCCGTCTCGCGAAGGGCGAATATGGTTGGCGTTGTGGATCATCCAACTGGCCAGCCAGCGGACCTTGTCTTCAATGGCGCTGAGCATTTTTATTGACTGTAGATCATCCGAGGCCAAATTTTCATCGCTGTTGCGCTGTAGTTGTGCTGTTTGAGTCGTCATAACCATCCTGTAAGAGCCGATAAACTGATGGCAGGATTATAGCAGAGAGTATGCCAACTTATATATTTGTTATTTATCAATCACTTACGTTTGATTTATTGTTATCATTAAAATTTTCGTCATAATTTTATGACGATTAATCAACATTAATCTAAGTAATTGTTCTACAAGGGCCTAATTGCGCAGGATTGAGGTGGGTGTTACAATAATGATACAGTGTATTACTAGTGATACAGTCTGTTTTTAAGGGGCGTTAATGCGATGAGATTGGATATTTATTGTCAAGACCGAGTGGGTATTACCTTGGAGATATTGGCGGTGATTGATCAGCGTGGCTGGGACTTGGGCTGCGTTGAAATGTATCGCCACCATGCTTTTATTTTGATTAACGAACCTTCGATAACTTTTGCGACTGTGCAAAAAGCACTTAAAGCGGTAGAAGGGGTGATCTCCGTCACCAGACCCGACTTATTGCCCAGTGAGCGCAGACGCAAGCATTTGGATGCATTGTTAAGCAAATTGCCTGATCCGATAGTGGATATCAACGCCCATGGCGGCATTATGGCGGCCAATCGGGCAGCGGCAGAAGCGTTTGCACAGCAGAGCGAGGCGCTTGAAGGGCAAAATATCAGTAAACTGATTGATTGTTCGCTGGACGAGATTTTTAAGCGTAACGCCATGGAAGTCGCCTGCGCCGGTAAACTCTACCTGTTGGATGTGACCCAGGTTTATAGTGAAAGCAAGGTGAGTGGTGCGGTGATTGTCTTTCGTAGCCCGGCGCGCCTAGGTCAAGAAATTGCGGCGATGCAGGCGCAAAAGGGTGAAAGCATCGAATCGATGATCGTCAAAAGTCAAAAAATGAAGACCATAGTACAACAAACCAGACGTTTTGCCGCGCTAGATCTGGCTGTGCTGATTAGGGGCGAAACTGGCACTGGTAAAGAGTTGTTGGCAAGGGCGCTGCATGAGTCGGGGCCTCGCGCCAAGCAACCATTTTTGGCGATTAACTGTGCCACCTTGCCCGAGAATTTACTCGAAAGCGAGTTGTTTGGTTATGCAGCCGGGGCGTTTACGGGCGCTCAACGGGGCGGTAAACCGGGTTTGGTTGAATTGGCCGACAAGGGCACCATTTTTTTGGATGAAATTGGCGAAATGTCGGTTTACCTGCAAGCCAAACTGCTGCGTTTTGTTCAAGAGCTGACGTTCAGGCGCATTGGCGGCACCAGTGAGATGACCGTAAACGTGCGGATTGTGTGCGCTACTCATAAAGATTTGGAGCAAATGACGCAAAGCGGTCATTTTCGAGAAGACTTGTTTTACCGGCTCAATGTATTGAATTTGTATTTGCCGCCGCTGCGAGAACGGCGCGAAGATGTTACGGCACTGGTCAAACATTTTGCATTGAATGCTTCAAAACAAATCAACCAGCATTGCCCAACTTTCAGCAAGGGTGCCTTGGCCTTGCTGAGCCGATCCCCATGGCCGGGCAATATTCGCCAGTTGCAAAATGTCATTTTTAGAACCTTGGCATTAACTGACAAAAAGGTGATCGACACTCAAGACATTTGTTTGACCGCAAACGAAGAAAACAACCAGCACTCGGTGGATATCGAACAGGTCGCCTCTTTGGATGAGACCGTGGACGAGTTTGAAGCCAATTTGTTGCGAACACTGTTCGTCCAATACCCGTCAACTCGAAAATTGGCCAAACGGCTGGACGTGTCGCATACCCGAATATCGCGCAAACTAAGCAAATACGGGATCATATAATCATGGTTATTGAATTGCCTGAGGGTTACTACCGCACCAATTTTATCGAGTTGATTGAACATGTGTTTGCGGTTTTTGAAGATTTGCTGAGTGACGGTGAACGGGTCTTGTATCGGCAATTTCAGGCGGCCAGCGAGCCAGCGCAAAAGCTTTACGTGCGTATGTTGACTCGAAAGGGCTGTTTGTTTCGCCTCGATAAATTGGTTTACGACGAAATTGCCGATAACGCCGCAGCTGCTCATGAGTTGGCGCAATGTGGGCTTGTTACTGTTAATCCTGAGTTAGGTATCGACGATCTGCTGGGTTTGTACAGTAAACCTCAATGGCTGAAAATATTGGCAGAACACGAGATTGAGACCAAAAAGCTCAAAGGCCTGAAACGCGCTGAATTTGACGTGGCCCTTGGTGCTTTGGGCGAACATGTTGCTATTAAAGAAATAATAGTTCAGCTGGTGGAGTCTGAACGGTTTAACACTTTTAAGCTGTTGTTTTTCGGCAATTTGGAGCAGGACTTAACCGAGTTTGTGTTGCGAGATTTGGGCTTGTATCGCTTTGAAAACACCACCATAGACAAGTCGGTCAGATTGTTCACCAGTCGTGAGCAAATCGAACAATATCTTGCTTATTATCATTTACTTGAAGATTTGGACGTGGTGTTGACGCAAGATGCAGCGGCGATTGTTGCTTTGCATAAAAAGCTGCCGAAAGCCTCGGCGCACGACAAAATTCTCAATCGGCGTATTCAGCGAGTTAATCTAACTCTCGCCCGGCAGCTCGAAAGGGTGGATGCATTGGAGCAGGCATTGTCTATTTACAACTGCTGTCAATTACCCCCGGCACGAGAGCGCAGCGCCCGAATTCTGGTTAAGCAAGACAAGGTTGAAGACGCTTTGGCTTTGTGCCGAATGATGATGGATGAGCCGTTGTGCGACGAAGAATCGGTTATCGGCAGTGAGTTTGGCTATCGAACCGCCAAAAAGCACAAACTGCCGTGGCCCGAGCCAGACAAATATCAACCGCCGACCGAGACAATTGAGTTGGTGCAAAGTGGGCAGGGCGTTGAGGTGGATGTGGCACAGCACCTTAATAAAAATGGCGAGTGTCATTTCGTCGAAAACGCGCTGTTTTGCAGTGTATTTGCCCTGCATTACTGGGATGTGATTTTTGCGCCGGTCAGAGGCGCGTTTACTCATCCTTTTCAAATTCGTCCGCACGATTTATACGACAATGATTTTGTGTCAAACCGCTTGGTTGAGTTTGAAAAGGCTCAGGCGTTGGTGGCTGATATCAATCACAACATCCCGCGTTATCTTGATCTTTGGCGAGAAAAGTTCGGCAGCGCCACCCCATTTGTGCATTGGGATACGTTAGATGAAGCTTTGCTGACCAAGGCGCTGACGCGTATTCCAGCTGCGCATTGGCAAGCCATTTTTGCACGCCTTTGGGCTGACATCAGGGCGAATCGTTCGGGTTTTGCTGATTTGATTTTATTCCCTGATATTGAAGGTAAGAGTGGAGGTGAGGATGGGGGATATGAG
>JABSOG010000879.1 GCA_013216025.1 Algicola sp.
CCGGATCTTGGGCCATCAGAGCGTGGTTTACCATGTTCCGCCGCTTTTTTAGCACGCTTTTCGCGTAAACGTTCAGCATCTTCCAAGCTCAATTCAGCGGGCTCACCTGGCTTTTGATCTGCGGGCACAATCCGGTCTCTGGGCGATAACTCAAACTGGCTGTCAGATGCTCTGGGGAGACGCTTGAATTGATACATATAAAAAGCTTCGACCTTTTCGCGTGCCCAGTCGGTTTTTTTCAGAAACTTAACACTAGAATCGATGCTCGGTTTGGTCTTAAAGCAATTGATGTTCAAATAGGCAAAAAGCAGTTCAAAACCATAGTGGTCGACCATTTCAATCAACAGATTTTTTAAACTCAGCCCATGCAGCGGGTTGTTGGTGTAGTTGATCTCGTCATTCATAGTTGCTCTCGTAATTTATAGTTAATCTCGTCATTCATAATAGCGTTACCCAGCAAAATAATTGCGGCATTATACCCGCAGCGCCGCAGACAAAGTATAAAAAGATTGGATTGTGCCCAAGTTTATCGATCCTGCGTCATATCAACCTATTTGGCTGCACTTTTCTTTTAGGTCGTGATTCAGTCGGGCCAAAGCGGCTTCTTCGTATTTTACAATGACTGGCGCCAAGTCTTTGGCTTGAGAAACATAAACCTTTTTACGCACATTACGGCGTGATCTGCGAGTGATCACCGCCCGCCTCCGCTGCTGGTCTTTTTCAACCTTAACCAACAGTTCATCAACATAACCGGTAGAGGCGGTTGTCCAGATAAGCTTTAATGCCGCCCACTGCTCGTTGAGATCGCTACAATTAAGTGGTTTGATGGGAATATCATCCAGCGCTAACGCCAAAGCCACCTTAACCTGTTGAATATACAGGCCAACATTACGCGAGATGTGTTCGTAACGCGCAGGGTTAGATAAAATCTGCACCAAATGTTCGCTCAAGGTAATGGTTCGCTGTTGCTGCGCCAAAGGCAAAGCAGCGTTGGTGCCCTTAATAAGGTATTCACTGCCCTGCCCTGCAGTCGCGGTATTCTGTTTGCTGATCACGCCAAAACACAACAGTTCGGCAACGCCACTCAACAGCCCGAGTTCACCCGACAAACGCCGTTGCAATGCAGTGATACTCGTCGCTTGCTCACAACACACAAAAGGTTTCATCTGCTGTAAAATCGCCGTGGTACTGTGACCGCTTTTAAGGGTTTTAGTGGCCAATTCGACAATACTGGCTTGTGTTTCGCTTAACTTACCCGTGCCTTTGCCTGCGCCTGTATTAACAGCGTTACCAGTGTTGCTGGTCATGCTGCTATCGGCTTCGATGTTGTCGTTTGCAACTGGCGCTTGCTCTGGTGAGTTCTGTTTTAAAGGATTCTGATTTTGCAGGCCTAGGTTTTGCCTGTCTGAGTCTTGAAGGTCCTTACCATGAAGATCAGGGTCTTGAGGAACCAGCCCCTGCCCTTGTTGTTTCAATTGTGCATTAAGCGTTTTTTGCCCGACTTGTTTGTTTTGGTTGTGACTGTTTTCAATGCCTTTTTGCCACAATAGCTTCAAAAAACCCAAGGTCTTTTGTTTAGCCAGCGTTAACAACGCATAATCATATTGATTGGTGATGCTAATAAACAGCGCAAAATCATCAAAAGCAATCTCGGGATCTTCAAATGAGTTACTGGTAAAAATCCCCTCTTTTTGCTGCTGCTCTGTCAATTTCCAGTTTAAAGTGTAGAAATTGGGCCTATACACATAACTGTTTTTGGTGCCCTGGGTGCGCAACTTCTTTAAAACATACATACACATGATTGTTTCATTGCCCTGTTCAAGCAACTGAATTCGTGAATAATGACCATCATAAGGGGCAAACTCAGGCGGTGGCGCAAAGTCTGGTTTGTCTGTCAATATCATGGTCAGAATCATGGTGGTCCTTTAAGTAATATGAATCAGTTCATCAAGGACTCGGATCATAGAGGTAAAAGGCCACACAAACACGGTCAATCGCAGGGTTTATTATCCAAAATCCCTTAAACAAACACAGCGACTTAAATACACACATCGTGATTTTGCCTGTATTAAGGCAGTTTGGTGGGATGGCCGTAGAGTGCGCAGCAATGTGGTAAAAGCGAGTAAATAACCCTGTAATCCCACCCGCTCCCCTGCTGCTTGCTCACCACAGCGAGTGGTTTTATACCTATTTACAACGGTGGCATTATTAGACATTCAGCAAAAATCTGCCACAGTTTCTTATAGCGTTAATTATTTGAAAAAAGTCACTATGAAAGCCAAAAAAAATAGTCTACAGACTCAAAGTGTGAAGCAAAATAAAAAAGTTTTGCTGGTTGAAGCTATCGAAAATATGCGGGTGGCGACAGCGCGAATGTTGATTGATATGGGCTTTAAGGAAGTGATTCAGGCCAAAAATGGGCTGGATGCATTGAATTACTTACGCGAAAATATTGTCGATATTATTATTTCAGATTGGATGATGCCAAAAATGGATGGCCTGACGTTACTACAGAATGTACGTAAAGATCTACGTACCCAGGAGATCCCGTTCATCATGTCGACAACGCTGGTTGACCACGACAGTGTGAAAGCCGCTATCAAAGCAGGTGTATCTGAATATGTGGCCAAACCGTTTAACTTCAGCAGTCTGTCCGAACACATTAGAAAAGCGTTTAGTAACCCACTAAACAAACGTCTTAAATCGGCTAAAGCCAATGTAGGTGAAGCCCCGGTGGAAGTTGAAAGGCGCAAACCGCAGAACAATTTTGTGGTGCTGCTAGTGGATGATATCAATGACGATAGTCACGTAATTACCGATGTACTTAAACCTCAAGTCAGAATCAAACTGGCATCTAACGGTAAAGAAGCACTGACGCAGTGTCATTCGCCTAATCCACCCGATCTGGTCTTGTTGGGTACCAACATGGCTCACCTTAATTGGCAAAAGCTGCTTGAGGTGTTAAAAAACAATGGGCAATCCCAGAATATTCCGGTCATTTTACTGACAGCCGAAAACCCGATTAACGATATAATCAAAAAAGGGTTTGAGTTGGGGATAGTCGATTATATCAATAAACCGATAAATCCTGCGGTAGTGAACACCCGGGTTATCCAGCAAAAACGCCTTTGGCAATATCAGCATTCACATAAAGAGCAACTTGAAACCTTGATTGAAAACTTCAGAATGAAAGAAGATCTGGAGCGGATAGTCCAACATGACTTGAATAATCCACTGAGTGCAATCATTTCCTTTGCCGAGGATTCTCACCATTTTTCCGAGAATGCCAAACGTGTAGACAACAATACACGATGCATATTGTCCACTGCCAATATGGTTCGCTCAATGGTGTCTAATATGTTTACCGTTATCAAGATTGAAGACGGTAATTATACTATTGAACAAAGCGACTTTGACTTGCTTGGAGTATTAAAGCAGCTAATCACAACCTTTAGCCGTCAAATAAGAGAAAAACACCTATTGGTGAATTTAGACATTGCGCCACATACTTGTATTAGTGGTGACAAATCAACAACTTTTTCATTGTTTGCCAACTTGTTCATGAATGCAGTGGAAGCAACCCCCAAAGGCTCAAAAATCAGCATCACCGCACAGGTTTTTGAGCGCCACATTGAGATC
>JABSOG010000880.1 GCA_013216025.1 Algicola sp.
CCGACATTTACCCTGTCGCTCCGGTTTCGTTTAAATTTGCCGACCGTCCAGCCCTGGTAAAATTTGTTAGCAGCACTTCGGCAGTTTTGTCAGTGCCTGTTAAAAACCTCGATAACAGCGATTCAGTCTTTATGGCCGCTGAAATTTGGGGCACCAACGCAGACGGTGAATTAGAATCAGCCGCTTGGGTAGGCGGAATTGTTGCACCAAAAAATAGCAACAAAAACACCATGATGGACTTGTCTTTTGATACTCGCTGGTTGACTCGTTCAAACCTTAAAGCCCCGTTCACTTTAAAATCGCTGCGTATGCAAACAGTTGACGGCAATGTGCCTATCGCTCAGCGTGATGAAATGAACACCCGTTCAATGTTGCCAAAACAGTTGTTTGAATCGACCAATGCCGTAGATGTTGACCGCACTATTACCCGTGATATGTTGATGGGCAAAGCGCCTGAGCATAAAGGCGAAACAGTTGCCAACGCTGGCAGCGGCACCAAACTATTACTAGTTCACGGTTATTGTTCAGGCCAAGCTTGGAATACCGGACACTTCTCTGACGCGACTGAATTTCAAGATTACCACAAAAGCATCAGCCATAATGCCTTCGCCCAAAAGGTCATTAATTTTGGTGCACCATACAATTCTTACGGCATAGTTGCCCACAGCCAAGGCGGTGCAGCCTCATTAGAAATGTACACTAAATACTGGACTGGTTTAGATAACGCCACAGGCGGCCGTATCATTCAGTCGGTCGGCACACCTTATCAAGGCACAGCATTAGCGGGTAACTTAGCGGCTATTGGTGATGTATTTGGCGTAGGTTGTGGTACCAATACAGATTTGACTTACAGCGGTGCGTCTAACTGGTTGTCGACTATTCCAACTTGGGCACGTAGTGAAGTCGATTACTACACCACTTCATTCGAAACTAAGTGGTGGAGATACGATTACTGTCACCTGGCCACTGATTTGTTCTTGGACGATCCAGAAGACGGCACCACTGAAAAATGGTCTGGTCAACTGTCTGGCGCAGCCAACAAAGGTCATAAAACGGGCCAGTGTCATACCAGTGGTATGAGAGATTCGGCTCAAACTTCAGATACGGGTCGTAACTCGACGATGAGTGGTAACGCTGCTCGCTAAAGTTGTTGTGGTTTCATTGCTGACGCAATGAAACCATGGGGAGAGGGCCGCAAGGCCTGAATATTGTAAACGGACGATTATACTCCCCACAACAGACACGGCGTGAATCCATCCCTGGAGCCTTGGGGTTAATCATCCATGATTAACACAGTCTGTTGTGGGGAGTACAACCGTCCAATAATATTCAGGCCTTTTGCTAAGGAGTAGAGAAAGGCCATCCACATCCCCGACCGCCGCCCCTTGATCGCTACGCTTTAATTTTTATCGCTTCGCTTGTTTTTCATCGCTCCGCTTAAGGTTATAATCCCCCACTTTTTAAATTCTCGACGAACAAAAAATGGCTGTCTACACTACCCTTACCCATCAAACCATCGCCTCGCACCTTGCTAATTTTGACATTGGCACCCTCACCGAGTTTAAAGGTGCGCCGGATGGCATTGAAAATACCACTTATTTTATTACCACCGACCAAGGTGAATATGTGCTGACTTTGTCTGAATGGCTTGAGTCTGAACAATTGCCATTTTTCATCGATTTAACCACGTTATTGAATCAAAATAATTTGCCGGTACCTTGCCCGTTAATAGACAAGCAAAGTAAGGCTTTGATGAACATTGCCGACAAACCGGCGCTATTATTCCCTCGTATAAAGGGTTTGCACACCAAAACGGTGAATGTTGCGCAGTGTCAGTCTATAGGTGAGTTTTTGGGGCAGATGCACGCTGTTACCCGGCATGACAAAAATTATAATGAACTCAAACCCAACACTAAGAGTTTCCAGTGGTGTTGTGAATGGGCCAGTCAGGCGGCAACTTCTTTAGATGCACCAGCCACAGAACTGTTGAATCAAACCATTGAGCAATTGACACCGTTGTTTGCTGATAAAACAGCATTACCCCGAGGCATTATTCACGCTGATTTGTTCACTGATAATGTGTTGATGGTAGAGGATGAGGTCACTGCGGTGATCGACTTTTATCTGGCGAGCAGTGACTTTTTATTACTGGATTTGGCCATCACGGTAAACGCCTGGTGCTCAGCGCCGGATGGTCGTTTGATTGATGCGCATTATCGGGCTTTACTGGACGGCTATCAGCGATACCGCTCCTTTGAAGAAGGCGAAAAAGCCGCGTGGCCACAAATGATGCAGGCTGGGGCTTTGCGCTTTTGGTTGTCGCGAATATTGTACCTTCAGCTGTTTCCTAATCTTAAAGGCAAAGCGCCACAAGTGTATCAACAAATTCTGCAGCATCGACTTGAGTTTTACACCGAAAAAGGTTTAACACAAAACGGGTAAAACCTTTCTCGCCACGCTAATTTTACAAAGGCGCCCGAGCACCAAGGGCAACGGTTTTATCTTCGATGCTTGCTACATCAGCGATTTGTTCACTGTTAACAGTAACAACACTGTTTTGCGCAAGCATTCGTAAAGTTTGCTCGGCATCTTCAATAAACGCCACGCGTTGCGCCACCATTTGGTTGTTTTGCACATTAACCCGTACATTCAAATCGTTGTTGGCAAAATCAATGGTGTCTTTTAACGCCTTTTTCAGTTTTTTCATTTGCGTGTTGATGCGTCGTGCCTCGTATCTATTGCCCGCATAAGACTTATAGCGGTGGATGCGCTCCATCAGGGCTTTGTCTTGGCGTTGGAGTTTTTGCAGAGTTGCCAGCGTTTCTTTGACTTCGAGTTGCAATGGCAAATGGCCTTTAAGCAATTGTTGTTCGTGCACAACCAACGCCTGACCTTGCCTGATCAACGATTGACAGGCCGGTGTGTCAGCGGCTTTGAGCCGTGTCACCATAGATTGGAGTTGGTCTAATTCGGTGGTTATTGTTGCAGCATCAGTAGTAGTGGCCATTGCCTCGATGGGTAATAAAACCAGCAGTAAAAAAACCAACGGCAGGCATTTTATACATAGACAGGTTTTTGCGTATGCTGTTGAGAAAGGTTTGACAAAATGATACATCGATATTCTCCTTATGGCCGTGCGTTGCCATTGCAGCCCTGTTCCGGCTACCCCTATTCTTCCTTGTTACAGCCAATAGCTTGTCACGGGTTCATTCAAAAGTGTCATAGCTTGGACTGGGTCACCTAAAAACATTGTTTTTCAATGACCTCTATATATTAAGAGTAGACGATTTACATATCGTTCAAAAAAAAAGCTGTAAATCTTTGTGTTAACCGTAACAATTAAACACATGCATCTATCGTTGCATCTGGCATCGACATCCTTTCTAATAGGTGCCACGACATTTAACAAAAAACACAACATGACGGCACAAATACACGAAACCAAAGTCAGCATGGACGGATTGCTCGAAGTGCTGGGCAAAAATCTCTACTCTACCCCGGCAGTTGCCATTAGAGAACTGGTGCAAAACGCCCACGATGGCTGTATCCGGCGCAAGCTCGAACAACCTGCTGAACTATCTACACAAGAACACCCAGAAAAACCGTACGACTTACGCATCACCCTG
>JABSOG010000881.1 GCA_013216025.1 Algicola sp.
CGACAAAGGCAATCACATTCCAAGTTTTATCCGAATCAGTCCACGTTACCCGGCTATCGGCTTTAAAATGGCTTTCAATGCGGTGTGCCGTGAAGTTTCGGGCATTGTGGAAAGTATCAGACTGATATGAACCACTTATCTGGGCAGCAACATTACCACCACTGATATCCCAATTATAACGGACCAAACCCGATGCTTGATATTCTGGTGTGAACGCTGGACGAGTGTCTTTAAATACACCTGAGGCGACTTCGAGATTATCAACGGTTGCATCGGTGTATGAAGTACCAAGAATTACATCAAGGTTATCTGATGGCGTTAAAAATAGCTCAAGTTCGATACCGCTGAAATTGGCTTTTTGGTTTGATACCACACCCGAATTATTAACCCAAGAAAATGACTGGTAATCTTGGTAATCGTAATAGAACACGTTGGCATTAAACTGTGCTTTGCTGTCCATTAGGTCAAGTTTTATGCCTGCCTCGTATGACATCAGTTCTTCAGGTTTATAACTGCTGAATCCGCCAAACAAAGGCGCGTTAAAACTGCCTGCCTTAACCCCGCGATTCAAACCAAAATAATATAAACCGTTGTCATCAGCGGCATATTCCAACTGTAATTTGGCTGACCACAAGTCTTGATTGTTATCTAACTCTTTGTGCTCCAAAGAGGGGCTGTTCAAATCAATTTCAATCTTGCGATCATCAAGGTTAGCATTTTGATAAACATTGGCGCTTAAGTGTTTGTCTTCGCGCACATAACGCAAACCACCAACCAAAACCCATTGCTCGGCAATATCATAATCAATTTGTCCAAACACTGAATAAGAATCGGTTTTGAGATTAACCAAACTGTTATTTTCTTCACCGGCTAAAAAGTAGGCCGTAGGAGAAGCAGCTAAACCTTGACTGTAGTCTGTATCAACTCTTAGGTAATACACGCCGGCCACCCATTTGTGCTTGTCGGCTTCACCGGAAAAACGCAATTCTTGGCTCAACTGACTGATAGAACTGTTGGATTGGAAAATCAGCTCTGGCGAAGCCGTTTGGTCTGAGTCTAGGCCAACCGTACGGTCAAAAACCTTATAATCAGTCATCGAGAATACATCGAAATCTTTAAACGCGTAGTTAACGGTCGCCGACAGTCCTTTAGATTTGATTTTGTTTTGGTCATCAAAGGCAAAATCTTTGTTAACCTTGCGACCCGGTCCATCTGGGTCAATGTTGCCGTTGAAGTCTCCACCTTGTACAGGACGATACGGGGCATCGTTAAAGTTGCCATCGATACAGTCGCCCAATTGAATGGTGTCACACCCCAATGGATCATCAGCGGCAAAAATAACATCGATGACATTGCCGTTGGCGTCTTTAACTTCAGTGGTATTAATGCTCTGATAAGGCCCTTCACTTTTAACGGTATCGGCCCAGTTGGCATTAAGTAACAAAGTGCCATTGTCATTCAAATCAAATTCAAGCTGGGCGCGAAATGCCTTGGTATTGTCGTTGTAACCATCTTGACCACCGCCAATAGAACCCGGGCGGGTATCTGGCCCTGCCCCGTCAACATAAATGTTTTGTAGAATTTCGCCTTGCTGATTAGTAAAGGCAGAAAAGCGCGCGCGTATACCATCAGTCAAAGTGCCAGAAACAGCCGCTTCTAGTCGGCGCTGGTCGAAACTGGCCCCAGTCATTTCAACAAAAGCTTCGGTTTCTTTGGTTGGCTTAGCAGTGATGGTGTTGACCAAACCACCCGTGGCGTTACGCCCAAACAAAGTGCCTTGCGGCCCTTTAAGTATTTCTACCCGCGCAATGTCATACAAACCAAATGTTTGCGCTTGCGTGCTGGCAAGATAACCGCCGTCGACATACACCGCAACTGGCGCTTCGGCCAAGTCAGCGTAATCATTTTGAACCACACCTCGAATATTAAAAATCGCCCGCTGCCCACCAATATCGCCTGCCAGCGACACACCTGGCGTAAATGCAATAAGATCGGTGCTGTCTTCAAGGCCCAACGCCTTGAGTTGTGCGCCACTAAAAGCAGTAACAGCAATGCCGACATCACTGATATTCTGTTCTCGTTTTTGCGCAGTAACGACAATCTGTTCGACCACGTTAGTACCTGCATTTGCAGCTGTAGGGAGTACGCACAGTGTCGCCAATGGCAACAATGCGACCTTTAAGCCTTTTGTTATTTTGTTATAGTTCATTTGTGTTTTTTGTCCTCTGTTTTTATGGCGGTAATTATAGAGGATTTAATTCAGAAACACAGGGGTTTTGGGGAAGTTTTTTGTGGTTTGGTGTAAATGTTGATTGATTGGTCAGGTTATTTGCAGGTGGAGAGTAACTCACCTAATCCTCAACAATCCCTCAAACAACCTTGTTTTGTCCATTTTGGATAAATATTGCTGATTGACGATTTTTAAAAACGCCGCCCACTGCTCAGGCTTAAAAGCACCATGCTGCTTAACATAACCCGCCATCTGCTCAATAATTTGATGACCGAGCTTAATCAGCGCCGGGCGTATTTCTTTGTTTAAATCCAGCGGCAACCGCTCAATAGGCTGTGATAATAACTCGGCGCGATAACGATATTGAATGGCTTTGGCCGCTGAGATTTGCGCCTTAAAAAAAGCTTCAACTCTGGCTGGGTCCAACCCTGCTTCAGCTGCCGAGGCTTTGGCACTGTTTATGACCACAATTTCACGCTTGGTGTTTTCAATCGCAAGTTGATTTTGTGCTTTATAGAGCGCCACATCAGTCATATAACCCAAACGCTGATTGATAGTTTCAAACAACGCCGTGGCTTTATTGTCGTTAGCGTTTGCCATCGAGCCAAAGAATAACAAGCAACCCATTATTATTGTTTTCAATGTAATTTCCTTTATCTTATTTTTTATTGCTATGCTAGAGGCCATTAAACAAGCGGGGATAAATCCTCCGCCTACGACCTTTAAGCAAAGAACCAATAACAAACCCCAATCGCTGCACTTATCCCAGCCACATCGGCAATCAAACCACAAGGTATTGCATGACGGGTATTCTTAATGCCCACCGCGCCAAAGTATACTGCCACCACATAAAAAGTGGTTTCGGTAGACCCTTGCATGACTGAAGCTAACCTGCCAACAAACGAGTCAGCACCGTGGGTGTTCATGGTTTCTATCATCATGGCTCTGGCCCCGCTGCCACTCAATGGTTGCATAAATGCGGTGGGCAGTGCGTCGACAAAAGCCGCATCAAAGCCCATATAGAGTACGAAAAATCGTATCGCGTCCACCACCAAGTCAAGCACGCCACTGGCCCTTAATACGGCGATGGCAACCAGCATGGCCAACAAATAAGGGATTAACGATACCGACAGGCTGAATCCTTCTTTCGCGCCTTCAATGAATGTGTCGTATACATTTACTTTTTTGTGATTGGCGATGACTAGGCACAATACAATAAAGCCAAAGATCAAAAAATTACTGAACAAGGCCGACTGCTGTGACAACTCTTGCGTGGTGAGTAACGTCAAATAGGTGAGCAAGCCACCCATGGCCCCAATCAAGATTGAGAAATAACCAAAGGTGACCCAGTCATACAATCGCAATCGCTGCACCCAACTGACGACGAATAAGCCCG
>JABSOG010000882.1 GCA_013216025.1 Algicola sp.
CTCGCTTTCGTTACCGGCCCGGCCTATTTGCACCATGGCGTGCACTTCTGGCACGTTTTGCGAAGTCGCCGACAAACCCACCCAATGGGTGGCACCTGCCGCGCCGCTGTCTGTGGCAAATTGCCCAATACAACCAATGTGTCGTTCAACATCACCGGCATAACTGACAGACGACATTTCGGTCTGAAAGTTATTTTTATTACGGTAATGCCAATCCTTGGGCACGGCGGTTTTTAATACTTTGGCCAATATCGTGCCTTGTTGTGTGCTTTGCATATCAAAGGGCGTGATAAGCGTCTGATCGTTATGGTTTTCGGTGATATTGACTTCTACAGCCTCTACGGTGCCATTATAACTTTCGGTATCGCTGGCTTTGTGATTAATTTTGGTCACCACAAAGGTTCTTTTGTCAAACTGGCCGGGCATCTGGCTTGCAACACCCACCTCAACAACAGGTTGGGACAATTCAAAGGTATAACCTGGACTGAGTAAGGGTGATGTCGATATTCCAGTCAAGCACCCTGCCCCTGTCCGCAACTGTTGGCACGCTTGGCTGTCTTGCTCTGCCGCTTCGACCTTATTCACGCCATAGGCGTAACAGCGGTGGCGGTGATAACCGACGGACTGACGGGTGTTACTTTTGGCATTTGCATAACTGGTGTATTTGGCCACATTGTTGGTTTCCCATACCGGTTGTTGACGCGTCAACACGGTGTGAACCATTTGTTGTACCATCTTCACTTCGTATTTCAGCTCACAAAACATATCATCCTGCTGCAACCCCAGCGACTTGGCATTGGTGTAGCTGTAACGCAGCTTTAAAGGCCCCTTGCCGTGGCCCGGTATGGCCACTTCTTTCTTACTGGTGGCCTGATTAGAAAACACCAGAGTCAATGCATCGGCATCATGAATAAAGTAAAAATGAATCGCTGCTTTGGCCAGCACCCGTTTTAAAAATTCAAAGTCAGACTCGCCGGCCTGCAACCAATCCTGTTGCCGGGTAATGGTTGAATAATCGAGCTTGAACAACAATTTAAAATGACTGTGATAGGTCAGTATTTCATGACTCAATAACGCCATTAGCAGCGCTTCAATGGTTAGGTCTTTGTATATAAAATAGCGGTTACGCAAAGTGAGTGGATACAATACAGATTGCATGACCAGTTGATAGGCCCCGGGTGTACCATGCGTCACCGAGGTAATAATGCCACCAAAAAAACGGGAGGGTGTTTTGTCTTCCCAGTCTGGATTGGCTTCCATCGGCAAATGGGTGAATCTATCCTTATCGTAAGGCAAAGCCACCCGCAACTGCGCCCATTTACCCAGCAGGGTGCCCCCCATACCTTGTACCAACGCCACTGAATCGTTTGTTGCCTCGGCAAAACCAAATGAAGATGGCTGTGCTGTGACATCGACAGAATTATGATCATTGGCATGAACTTCGACATTGAATTGATATAACTCGTTGACACTTTCCTGCCCTTCCAACGTCGCCACTCGCATATAATCGTCATCCAAACCCGTGTCGGCATTGCCAAGCTCGATTTTAATCGCCAATGGACGTGTCTGGCGCCGTTCGACCTCAATGGCCATCAGATCCAATGGTTGCGGGTTACCTGTCATTGTATTTTTACCTTTTCAGTCGGCTTGTTATCCGGTGTTGTCGTTGAACAGAGCACGATTGATGCCATAAACGAATAAACTATGAGGGCCCGTACAGTAACGCTTGTGAGCGCACATTGTGTGTTAAGCAATAAAATTGGGTTGACCTTAACCCGCCTTGTGGGTATTTTTTGCTGCGTTATTGCGACTTGAGCGCAGGCTGTGATTGTGCCCGTTGCTGCCCTGCATCGGATGATGGTTTTGGTGGCGTTGTTGACACCTTTTCGTTTGTAGAGGGTTGCTGGCCTCTGTTTAAACTCTTTTCAGTGTTCACGGCTGATTTGTACATTTTACGCGCCAATTTGGCGTTTTTAAATATATCAGAGAAACTGCTTTTGACGGCGATGTCGACTGACCCGCCCCTGCTGCCCCTGCCTATATCAATGCTTACTGAAGAATTTTTTTCGCTGTTGCGGCTGGAAAGATTAAACGATGAACCTTTGCTTGAATCATTTGTCGAAAACTGCATTGCTGTGGTTATTGGCCCATCGTGTCGTTTAAATTTGACCGCCCAGTCGCTGGTGTTATCGTTAGCCGTATATTTAACGGAATGTGCGCCATCTTCACGCTTTATTTTGGCCGAGTATGGCCCATCGCCAGTCTTTTCTCCTTTGAGTTGAGTGGTGTACTCAGGGTCTTTTACCAAAGGCATATTATCACCTCCAACCCCTTTTTCATTACGCTTATCCTGTTGTGGCAAGAAGCCAAAATCACCATTTCCCTGCAAAAAATCCTGGCCAAATTGGCGATTGTAAGCCGCTGTTTTATTCGCGTGATCTTTTTCAGAACCTTGAACCGAAAACCCTAAACCGAAGGTATTAGTGAATGCATCAAAACCGGCATTGTTATGCTCGTTCTGACCTTTAGCGGCCGATTCACCCAGCATTGCGTCCATTAACGTGCCGATTTTATTCTGTTGCTGTCGGCCACTCATTGAGGCGTCATTTGAGTCGTCATTTAAGCGGTTATCATGTTTATCCTGGTCAGTTTCCGGTCGCGCAGGCAATGATTGACTTCGTAATCCCAATGCTATGAACTCCTGTTAAATTTACCGGGTAAAGAAGGTGTCAAAGCAATGCTTTAGCAATTGTGATGCCAGTTGTGACATTGTGCAGGCACAGTAGGTGTCAGGGCAGATTGAAAGCTTCTTAGCGTGTCGGCAAACTCTGGTCCATTGAGTAAATGATAAAAAGCAGAGGCGTCAGTTTTATCATTGTTATTGGTAATCTTTTTCAGTTTTGGTTTGGGTTGCTTACGATGATTGGGCATGATGTAAATTGTGTTTTGGCCAGCGTTCAATTAGCCAGAATTGTAGAGTATTACGGTAATAAATAAAATTCAACCCTTAGGTAAGTCATACAACAGCCGCCCATTTGTTGTATTTGTGCGTCATCCAGGCGTCCCGCTTTTCCTTCGCTGTCTTTGCTTCGACGATTGCTTTATACCCTTCGCCTTCGACTTTTCCTTTGCCCAGCGTACGAGCAACACCCAGGTTCAGTTGTTTTGTCGTGAATTGGCTAAACATTTCTCGCGGTGTTGCCTCTTCTTGGCTGCGTAGTCTATCCGCACCTCCAGCACCACTTCCCACGAATCCCACGACCGGGTCGCTCCACTGGGCTGTCGTCAGCATCCCGTGTTTCACTTTGTAGAGGTTAACCATAGCCCCCGTCACTGCATTTGCCCCACCTCGTAGGTATTCGGATGTGCCTATCGTCGTACCAAATGCCACAGAGTTCTCCGCCTCGATGGTGCTTCCTTTTAGGGGCCGTTTCTTATTTTCATGCCCCTTGATGACGCGCATTACATTGCTGGCATACTCGGCGTCCGTCAAGTCCCCCTTACGTTCCCAATGCTTGTCGTACGTTGCGGCGTAGTGCTTGTGACTTTGAGTACTCACATTTATCGAGTTTAGGTTATTGCCGTGGTCGAGTCCCGTCTTAAAGGCGT
>JABSOG010000883.1 GCA_013216025.1 Algicola sp.
GTGCCAATAATCTTTGAGTTTTTCTGTTCGAGCTGTTGGCGTTTTTGCTCAATCTCACGGTAAGCATGGGCGTTATCCAATGCAATGGCAGTGGCTGAGGCCAAAGTCTTAATGGTGTTTTGCTGTGGTTCGTTATAGGCGTTTTTCTGATAACTTTGAACCGTCAATACACCAATAATTTGCTCGCCGACAATTAATGGCCAATACATCAGTGCCCCAGGTAATTTACCCTGTATGACTTTTGGCATTTCACCAAAACGCGCTGGATATTCACACAACACGTCATTCATGATAAAAGGCTGTTGGTGCACCACACACCAAACGGCCGGTTTTTTGTCGTCTGTCATGGGATATTCAAACTCAGGGGTGCGTTCACCGAATTCTATGGCCAGTTTAAACACAATACATTGCTTGTCCGGTTCATACAGGCCAATGGCAAACACATCCACAATCATCAGTGCTTTAATGCGTTGATAAACCGTATTGAGCAATTTGTCGATATCCAAGGTTGCCCCTATCTCGCTGCAAATTTCACTTAAGGTGCTGATTTGGCAGTTTGATTGTTCCAGATCAAAGGTTCGCTCTTTGACTTTGGTGTCGAGATTGCGATGAATATCCAAAAATTTTAGATGGGTTTTGACCCGGGTCAACAGCTCGTGTTTGCTGACCGGTTTACTTAAGTAATCGTTGGCCCCCACCGCAAAACTTTGCACCATATCGGCGACTTGATTGCGGGCAGTCAAAAATATCACCGGCAAATCATTGGCTGAAAAGGTTTCACGCAGCTTGGCGCACACTTCATAACCTGAGAGCTTGGGCATCATGATATCGAGCAATATTAAATCAAACGGCCCATCGTTTTTAATTGCTTCAAGTGCCTGTTCACCACAGGCAGCTTCAACGAGTTGATAGTTTTGCAACGACAGATGATTATGCAACACCTGGCGGTTAACGGGTTCGTCGTCTACCAATAAAATGCGGCTTTGACTGCCCTGCTCGCAGATTTGAAAAGTGACAGGTTCGTCGTCTGCCAGCTGATGCAGATGAGCAACGGTTTGTGTTGTGCTTATGTTCGTGTCGGGGTTGATGTCTGGATTGACCAGCGCTTTTTGTTCGGCAATCGGCAAGGTGACGCTAAAAGTTGAACCATGGCCCAATTGGGATTCAACCGTAATGGTACCCCCGTGTAATTCGACTAATTGCTTGCTGATAGACAAACCCAGCCCTGTGCCGCTGTGACTGCGTTGACTGTCACCTTCGATTTGTTCAAAGGAAGCAAAAATGGTGGCAAACTGGCTTTGGTCGATGCCAATGCCGGTGTCAGTCACACTCAGGGTCAACTGGTCGTCGGTTGCAACTGCCGTTACCGTCACTGAACCGGCATAGGTAAACTTGACCGCATTACCCACCAGATTGTGCAGTATTTGTTGCAAACGGTTTTCGTCAGCCAAAGCTGACGGCAAATCAGCGGGCACCGCATTGATCAATTCAAGATTTTTATCTTTAATCAGCGGTTTTGACAGGGTTATTACCACCTCACTGAGGCTGCGTAAGTCAACGGGACCGGCATTTAAGTTAAGGTTGTGGTTTTTTAACTTAGAGAAATCGAGAATATCATTGACCAGATTGTTAAGCCGCTTGCCACTGGCAACCACCATCGACAAATCACTGTGGGCCCCGCTTGAAAGCTGACCGCGAGCCCCGTCTATCAAGGATTCGGCCAGCCCTATAATACCGTTGAGCGGGGTACGTAACTCATGGGAGGTATTGGCTAAAAACTCATCTTTGAGTTTATCCACTTGCTGGAGTTTAAGATTCAAGGCTTTTTCATCTTGTATTCTTTGGCGTTGCGACAACAGTTTTTGTCGCTGGGCATTAATGATATAGGCCATCAGTGCACCACAGAGCAGGGTATAAATCGAGTATGCCCACCAAGTGCGCCAAGGTGCGGGTAGTATGGTCAGATTGATACTCCGTGGTTTGTCGGACCACACCCCGTTATGATTGCTGGCTTTAAAGCTGAAAACATAGTCATCGGCAGGCAGGTTGGTATAAGTGGCCCGGCGGTTATCCACGCCGGTTTCAATCCAGTCATGATTAAACCCTTCGAGTTTATATTGGTATTGATTGCTCCTGGGCTTGGCAAAATGCAGGCCAGCAAATTCAAATGACAAAACATTGTCTTTATGCGTCAGGGTCAACGCCTGAGTTTGGTTAATAACGCGGGTCAAGGGTGAGGTCTGTTGTTGGTGACTTATGGCGACACTTTTATTGAGCAGACGAAAATCAGTAAATACCAGTTCGGGTGGTTGACCTAGCTCGCTGACGATTTGTTCAGGGTAAAAACCACAATAACTCTCGTTACCAAAAAACAGCTGACCATCTTTTGCTTGAAAGTAAGCCCCCTGATTGGCATCGCACTGCTCTTCTCCGGCAATTGCGATAGTGACGGATTGTGTATCCAGATCAAATAAGTGAAGTCCTCCACCGGTAAACCATAGCCTATTACGTTTATCAAAAGTCAGAGCCAACACCCTGTCGCTTCTAATGCCCAATTTTTTGTTGTAATGAACAAAAGCCTGTTGTTGACGGTTGAATTGTTCTATGCCTGAATCGGTACCCAACCACAAATTGCCCTGGTTATCTTCTGCTATCGCCCAAATCGTGTTGTTGCTCAAACTGCTTGAGTTTTTCGAGTCATGTTGGTAACGCGTAAATGTTTGCGATTGATGGTTAAATTGATTGAGTCCGCCGCCCGTTGTGCCTATCCATAACGTGCCGTCACTGGCGGTGAATAATGTCGTAATGCTGCCATGGCTGATACCGCCAGAGTCGCTTTGCGCATTTGATGTTGATGAATTGTAGCGAACAAAATCACGACTTTGGCGATTAAACCGGTTTAGGCCGTTGTGAGTCCCTATCCATAAGTTTTTATGACTGTCTTGGTGAATGGCGGTTATGGCATCATCGCTTAAACTATGGGGGTTGTCGGCATCATGGCGATAATGAGTAAAGGTATTATCGTCAGGGTTTAACCGGTTTAAACCGCTGGTAAGCGTACCAACCCACAGAGTCCCCTCAGAGTCTTCAAATATTGTCCGCACTGCATTGTCACTCAGACTTTGTGGTTGGTCCAAGTTATGGCGGTAATGAACAAACCGGTCTTTACTGTGTTCATAACGGTCAAGGCCCCCGGTTGTACCAATCCATAATCTGTCTTTACTGTCTATATATATAGCCCAAACACTGCCGTCGGTCAGGCTGTCGGGATTGTCATTATGGTGTTTAACCTCACCGAAATGTTTACGTGACGAATCAAATTTGTTTACACCGCCACCCAGCGTACCAAGCCACATTAAGCCGGTTTTATCCTGGGTGATGGTGGTCACCCAGTCATTTCTCAAACTGTTTTTTTGCTTTTTCTCATATCGGTAGTGATAAAAGCGTTTACTGACGGGGTCCATATAATTGAGTCCACCATCGCGTGTGCCTACCCAAATTATGCCAGCTTTATCTTCAAATACCGACCAAACATCATTGCTGCTCAAACTGCCGGGCTTGGCTGGGTCATGAGTAAAGCGGTCAAAAGTCTGCTGATCGCGGTT
>JABSOG010000884.1 GCA_013216025.1 Algicola sp.
CCCCCCTAGGTGTTCCCACCTCAGGTTGTCCCTCTCCCTGGACCATGGTCATGCCCCTGGGTGTCCCTGTGACTGTCCTGGTCAATGCTCTCTACTTCCGCACCTGGCAGGTCATCTTCCCCAGATCTTGGCCTCACCTTGTGGACATGTAGGGCTCATCTGCCATGCCCTCATTGCCATGGCCTCTGCTGTCATACAGGGCTCTGCTGTCATACAGGCCATTATTTTCAGAAGACTGTGGTTTCCACTACAAAGTAATTTCTGATTTCTGCCCCTCAAACTGCTCGATAAAAAACAACCGTTCTTGGGCGAATGATAACGGGTAAAACTCACAGTCACTTTTGTCGATGGTGATTAACTCATCAGTGATATGTAGCGCCAATGCAGCCACAGTTTTGTGTTCAAACAACAGCGCCAAAGATAGTTCACGCTTGAGTTCTTTGCGACAAGCCGCGCATAACCGAATGGCACTGATCGAGTTGCCACCAAGGCTGAAATAGTTATCTTCAACACCTACTCGCTCGACGCCCAGCACGTCTTGCCAAATCTGGCATAACTGACGTTCTAGTTCGGTACTTGGGGCAACAAAATCGTCGCTTGTGCGGATATTGGGATGAGGCAGAGCACTACGGTCGATTTTGCCATTGCGGGTCAGCGAAAAGTGTTCGACCTCAATAAAAAAGGCGGGGATCATGTACGCTGGTAATTGCGCTTTTAAGTAACTTTTAAGCGGTTCAAAATCATAGCGTTTATTGGCTAAGCGCACCGGGGTATTGGCGAGTGCTTTGTTTATGACCCCAGTATTTGTGACCGCGTCAGTTGTGTTGATGTGCAATATCACATCGTATCGATAGAGGTTCATCTCATGCTGGGCATCGCCGATTTTGCTGAGCACTTCAACCCGGCTGATTTGCCCATACCGCTCGCTCAAGCCGGTAAAGTAGTCACGGTCGACCAGCAGCTCGCCCTCGTTTTGGGCATCAAACAAGGCGGTTTGTTCGATGGTTTTACTATCAGAATCTGGGTGTTTAAACCTTTGCACCGCCACATGAAAATCGTGCAACAATTGATAATCTCGCACATCACCGATAAAAATACGGCCCTGTTTTTTCGCCGCAGCTATGGTTGTAACCGCTTGTGAAATGACATCGTCAAGGTAATCAATATTAGGAAAATACTGCACCACCGAGTTGATGATAACAGTGTCGATATCAGCTGTTTTTAGCTCACTGATTTGGTCAGCCAATCCCTGAACGACCCGAGCATTGGTGATCCCTAACGGTGCAAAACTAGCGTTTAACCGATTAACCACCCCAGTAGAAAAGTCGACCCCAAGGTAAGACTGGCAATGCTCGACCAACGGATAAAGCAGCAAGCCAGTACCACAGCCAATCTCAAGAATGTTGGTTGCCTTATTCTTATCAAAAGCGAACCCCAAGATTCGATTGGTCGTCGCCTCGGCCCATTCTCTCATCTCGGGTTCTGGAATAGGCTCATCGGTAAATGAGCTGTTCCAGCCAGCAGTATCAAAGGTGTTTATGTATTCGTCGGGCTGTTTATAAAGGTCTTCGTAGAGGGTTTCCCACTCGTCGACAAACTCACTGTCATCATCATTGACAGGTAAGGTGTCGACTTGGCAATAGGCCACTAATTGATCTTGTTGATCGAATGACCGTGCCATCACGCACGCCTGATTCACCCCATCAAAGCGCTGTAAAAGCTGTTCGACTTCGCCGGTTTCGACTCTGAATCCCCGAATTTTCACCTGAAAATCGTTGCGCCCCAGGTATTCAAGGTTGCCCTGTGTTGTCCAGCGAACTTTGTCGCCGGTTTTGTACAACTTCTCACCTTTACCTTCAACAAACGGATTATCAACAAAGTGGCTAGCCGTCAAATCAGGGCGGTTCAAATACCCCAACGCCAAACCGGCCCCGCCGATGTATAACTCGCCCGGCGTGCCAACTGGCGCAAGTCGCCCGGCCTCGTCTAGCACATACACCTTGGCGCTGTTGATGGGTTTGCCCAGCGGCACAGAACCGTTATAAGCACCTTCGAATTCATGACAGGCAAAAATGGTGGTGAAGGTGGTGCCTTCGGTTGGGCCATAACCGTTTAAAATGTGCTGTGGCCGATTGGGCTGAGCAACCAATTGCTCGATGATTGCCGGGGTAAGCGCTTCGCCGCCTGTGAGTAAATAACGCAGCTGGGCAAAAAGATTGGGTTGTTGATTATACAATTCGTCGAACAGCGCTCGGGTCAGCCACATAACCGAGATTTGGTGACGCTCAATAAACTGCCCCACCGATTCGGCATCTAAATCAACCTGAACGGGCGCGACCACCAATTTGGCACCATTGAGCAACGCAGCCCAAATCTCAAACGTAGAGGCGTCAAAACCGGCATCTGACATGTGTGCGATGGCATCAGTGGGTTTAATAGAAATAAAATCGGTATTGACGATAAGCGACACCACCGCTCGATGCGGTGTTAAAACCCCTTTGGGCTTGCCACTGGTGCCAGAGGTGTACATCACATAAGCCAAATCTGCCGCACTGCTGACAGGTTTCAAATTGTCTGTTTGAGTGGCCAAGCGAGCGTGAGCGCTAATCAAAACGGCTTCAACTTCCAGTGTTTCTAAATCCTCAGGCTCACCAATAATCACCATCGCTTGGCTATCATCGAGCATAAATTTAACCCGGGTTAGCGGATAAGCGGGTGATATTGGCACGTAGCCCCCACCAGCCTTAAGCACTGCCAGTATGCTGACGATCATCGCGGTGCTGCGCTGCATGTACAAAGCGATTAAGCTGTTTGGTTCAACTTTATGCTGCGAACATATCACTGCCGCCAATTGATTTGCTTGATGGTTCAGTTGCTCATAGGTCAGAGTATGTTCGTCATCGACTAAGGCAATTGCTCCAGGGGTTTTAACAACTTGTGCTTCAAACAATTGCTGCACTGTTGTTTTGTATTGATAAGGTTTATCTGCGCCACTCCATTGATGCAAAACGGCCTTTTGCTCGTCAGACAGTAACTCAATTTGACTAATCTTTGTTGACTGTATATCAACAAACGCGCTAAGCACCCGTTCGAACATTTGCGTTAAAGCCACTATTGCAGTGCGGTCAAACAGACTCACCGCATAGTTAAAGTTGCCTTGAATTTGCGGTCCTGCAACCGACATAAATACCGTCAAATCAAATTTAGCTGGGCTATAAAGGGCTTTTTGTGTTTCGCCATCAATCGCCTCAAACGGCAAATCGTTGGTTTCAAGCGCCTTTTGCACAAAATCTTGTACGGTAAACATCACCTGAAACAACGGATGGCGGTCGGCCATTCGTTTGATGTTCAGTGCGTCGACCAATTGTTCGAACGGCAAATCTTGATGCACCTTGGCCTGCAATACCAAATCATGCACTTGGCTGATTAAATCAGTGATGTCGTCATTTGCACTGAGCTGCGCCCGCAGCACCAGTGCGTTAACAAAAAAGCCCACCAGCGATTGGGTTTGAGCATGATGACGGTTGTCGGTCGGCGACCCAATGACAATGTCATTTTGCCCAGAAAGTCCGGCCAAAGTGCCATAAAAACCGCTCAA
>JABSOG010000885.1 GCA_013216025.1 Algicola sp.
CCCATCAGTACAGCGAGTTTTTTATCCAGCGAATCATATCCCATGCGGTTACTTTGGTATTGTGCAGTAAAAATATCGCCAAACCCGGCGGTATGCATCAACAAATGCTTAATGGTGACTTTATCGTTAATATCGTCGGCAAACCCCAACTTAAACCGACCAATGGTGTCATCAAGTGATAGCTTGCCCAGCTCAACCAGCTGTATAACGGCCACTTGAGTGAAGTGCTTCATGATAGAACCCAGGTTATATTTGGTTTCAAGCCCATTTTTAACCTTACCAGCGCGGTCAGCATAACCAAACGCCTTGTGATAAACCGTATTGCCCTGATGTTTGACCAAAACAGACCCATTGAACCAGCCCATATCGTAGTAAGTATTCGACAGTTCGCCTGCCACTTTCTTTACCTGTTCTTGGCCATCGATTTGAGTCGCTTTTGCGCCAAATCCCGCCAATAACAGTGCCAATCCACATAATCGCCAAACACGTAAAGTTTTCATCTTATTGTTACCCTGACCGTAAAAACACTTTGTAGTTGAGTTTATAGATAGCAAAATGCAGGCCAATATTTTTATGGTTTAATTACAATGAGTTAGAGGTTTTTGTTGTGGTGGGGTGTCCGATAGTGAACGATGTTATTTTAAGGGGGTGTTCGTTTATGAACATTCTGGTCGCAGTAGGAAAAGATGATAGCAAAAACTAGTAATTAGCCATTTGCTTTAGCTAAATTGATAAGATTCCAACTTTCCATCATCCTTCTCAGCTTTACCAACCATAACCTGTTTAACAAATTCATAAGTTAAATCAGGATTATCTTCCATCACGGCACCGATTCTTGCCCAATGCTCGATTTGTGCTGAAACCGACCGGTTCGATTCTATACAGCTGCCATTGGCCTTCTCGATCAACTCATTATTTAAATGGACGTTCGTCGTTTTCACCATTGTGTTATCCCCGTGAAGTCACTGATTCCCAAGTTAACAACGCACAGAAAATAAATCAACCAAGCAGCACTTTATATTTGTGTAGCATAAATAAATTCCTTCAAACTTCAAACACGAACACTCACAAATCAAAAAACCAGCGCAAAAAACCAAATCAAGTCTACGCTTGTAATATAGGCCCTAGTGTTAACGATCTGCGTGAATAATCAAAAAGTTAGTGTAAAGGGCTTTTCCTTCATAACAAAAAACGTGATGTATTCAGATATTAGGAGAAGACTATGGAATCCATAAAAGTTGCGGATTACATGAATAAACGACCGGTGACTTTTAAGGTCGATATGACCATCGCCGAGGCGGTTGAACGATTTTTACATTCCCATCAAATTGGCGGGCCGGTGATTGACAACCATAAACATGTGGTTGGCTTTTTGTCTGAGCAAGACTGTTTGGCACGAATGCTAGAGGCTACCTACCTTGGCGAGTCTCACTGCACCGTTAATGAAATGATGCACAACGAACCATTGACTGTAACACCCAACGATTCGGTACTCGATTTGGCCCAGCAAATGAAAGGCCACAAGCCCAAATTGTACCCCGTGGTGGATGACGAAGGCCGCTTGCTCGGCATCATCAGTCGTTCAGATGTGCTTAAAGCCATCGATGTACAATTGCATTCTATGTACGAAAAAGGCCATGCTCGGCTAGTCTAACTTTCGTTTAAAAATCAAACTCTCATCCCCCTTTCAGGCGACTTAGCTGATCAACGTCCTGAAACTCACATCCTGTGAGGTTTCAGGAAACCGCTACGTTCAAGCAAGTGGAACTTCGCTTACATTTCAACAAGTTGAAATGGTGGTACGTCCGTGTACCACACAGCCAATTCTCTATCACACAACCTTAAGGGCGAGTATCGGCTGTATTTAAAAGCCGCCTGTTTTTGCTGTTTGTCTATAAAACGCCCTAAATCGTCCCCTTTCATAATTCTTTGCTCTTTCTTGTGGTTTGTCCGAGATCTGGTCTATGCTGTTTTTACAGGCAGTTTTCTTCAGCTTCACTTTAATTCGAGAAACATCGCCTGAAGGTAACTTTAATAACAAAAACAAAGGTTAAGGCGAAATATGATTTCGACGAGTTTTTTGGTTTATTTGATTGCTGTGATCCTTTTAACGATGACCATGTTGTTGGTCTCTCATCTGCTCAATCCAAAAACCGGCAAGCGTGTTAACAAGCTCCCCTATGAATCCGGCATTGTGCCCACCGGCACCACCGACATCCGCTGGAACGTCAATTATTTTCTGGTTGCCATCTCTTTTGTCATTTTTGACCTCGAAGCGGTGTTTTTATACATCTGGTCGATTGTGGTGATGGAAGCGGGCTGGCAGGGTTTTATCATCACCAGTTTCTTCATTTTTGCTCTGCTAATTGGCCTTTTTTACGAAGTCAGGCAAGGGGCGTTCGATTGGGGCAAAAAACAAGGCGGTATCGAATAATATGCGTTGGCAACTCACTAAACCCGAAGATGTGATCAAAACCGAAGCCGTTGGCATGGAAGAGATCATCGAAAAGAATCTGATCATGACCAAACTCGACGACTTAGTTAACTGGGGTCGTAGCAACTCAATTTGGCCGTTTAACTTTGGTCTGTCTTGCTGTTACGTCGAAATGGCGACCTCTTTTACCAGCCGCCACGACATCGCCCGCTTTGGCTCAGAAGTTATCCGGGCAACCCCTCGTGAGGCCGACTTAATTGTTATATCCGGCACCGTATTTTTAAAAATGGCCCCGGTGATTCAACACCTTTACGACCAAATGCTCGAACCCAAATGGGTGATCAGCATGGGATCATGCGCCAACTCTGGCGGCATGTACGATGTTTATAGTGTGGTGCAGGGCGCCGACCGCTTTTTGCCGGTCGATGTTTATGTACCCGGCTGCCCACCAAGGCCCGAAGCGTTGATGTATGGTTTGACCCTGCTGCAAGATGCGATTAAAAACGGTGATGGCAAACAACGAAGACCACTCAATAGGGTGATCACCCCTGAAGAAATTGAAGCCTTTTCCTGTCGTAGTATGCGCGATCAAAAGAACGAAGAGCGAATGAAAATGACCAAACTCAGAACACCGGACGAGGTCTAATCTATGCCTCAAGAGCAAGCCCCACTGGACACTGACAGCAATCAAAATAGCCCCAACGAGCAACTCCCAGAATTATTTGCCCTGCTCAGCCGCGACAAATACACCCTTCAAAAGACCGTTGATAATATTTTGACTTTGTGGGTCACTGCTAATACTTTGCAGCCCACCTTGTCGTTATTAAAAAGCCTGAGACAGCCCTTTTCGATGCTGTTCGATTTGTTTGGTGTCGATGAACGCTTAAGACTCGACAAAGACACCCTGCCCTGCAAAGACTTTACAGTGGTTTATCAGCTATTGTCGGTCGAGCGAAATCAACATATCCGCTTGAAAGTCGCGCTAGACAAAGACGACCTGCACATCGCTACTATCACCCATTTATGGCCCAACGCCAATTGGTACGAACGCGAATGCTGGGACTTGTTCGGCATTGTTTTTGACGGTCACCCTACTTTAAGACGCATTTTGTTGCCGCCTACATTCAAAGGCCACCCACTGCGCAAAGAATTCCCCTGCCGC
>JABSOG010000886.1 GCA_013216025.1 Algicola sp.
TGGCCAAAATCACGTTACTTGGATGATAAACCAACCAATTGTCGGGCTTCGTCGCAAGCTCCTCAACCGCGACCTACACACAAATCGACTTTTGCGACGACCTCCATGGATGTGTGTGAAGGTGAAAATGCAGGAGCACATTTTCTTTATCCGCAAGACATGTTCACAATACCACCAAAAGGCCGGGCATAAATGCCCTAACTACAACGAGGGTTATGCTTGGACAAGCGCCAAATTTAACCCAACCCTAATAACGTCAAAACCGATGCAACTAACGGGGTGATATATTCATTGGCATTTTTCATCATTGTGCCTGCGGTGTTAACTTCTTTCATGCCTGTCCAGACTTTATCCAATACCGAATTGACCTCTGGTTCATTGGATTGTGGCAATTGATCTTCAACACTGGCCAGTTCGGTTTTGGCTGCGACCAAGGTTGTGAATGCATGTTCATGATTGTTGTGGCTCATCGCAGCGACAATGGCTTGGTTAATAACTTGGGCCATCCACGCTTTTTGGTCGGCGTTTATTGTTTGGGTGGTATTTGTGGTGTTGTGTGACATATTGGTGGCACCATCGCCGATGGCACTCTTGTTGATGTTGCTGTTTTGTACGTTAATATCACCCACTTTGTGATCTCCTTTGGTATGGATATGGCAATTTGAATAATTGTTAACAATCGACATTTTTGCTTGTTGACCGTCTTGGTCAATTAACAATTCTGATTTGTTGAAAAGGCCTTTTATATTCTTCTCATAAATGGGATAACCAATGACTTCACGGCCCGTCAGCGCTTCAAGCGTGGCATCAGCAATATCCAACAATGTCGCCAATCCTTTTTCTTCTCCAATCAACGACAGTTGAATACGTTGCAGGCGAGGTTGGTATTCCAAGACCAAACAATCATTGGTGTCTTTTAAGTGCACAATCATGCCGTCTCGCCAAACCCCGTTTAGTTCGTCAAAGGTGATTTGGCTATTGTTGTAAAACTCGCTCACCAACTTGGAGCGGTGGCCAATGGGGAAAAAGGCCATTTCGTAGGCCAACACAATCGGGGTTGATTGACCCAGCAAATCAGAGAGTTGTTCGGGTTCGTTTGTTGTTACAGCATCGGGCAGAAAGAACCGTTTACTTGATCTCGGCCCTTTTTTATTTAACTTAATACATACTGATTGATTGATCATAAAGTCACTGATTTTATCTGCTAGTTCATCTATGGGCATAGGTGTTTTATCTTTCTTGTTTATCCGTTTAAGCGCAGCTTTAATCTCTCTATAAGTGACTATGCCTTTTTTAAGCCTCACTTGTTTGTCATAAATCAGTTGATAAGTCTTGCTGATGATCCATTCAGGCTTGAGGCACAATTGCTGGTCGTTACAATCCACACTAACATAGCGGCCAAATTCTTTGAGCTTGCCTGAAAGCCTTTCAGCCTGTTCATCTGTCAACCCAGCAATGTTTTGTTCGAGTAGCTCAAGCAACTGGTCTTCGGTAATGAAGTTTTGCTTTTCATATTGCGCTTTGACCAAATCCATGGCATGTCGTGTGTCGCTAAAGACCAGTCGTTGGCTATTGATACAGGTATCGATCAATTGATTGATAAACCCTTTAAACCCGGTTGAATCGGTCGTTTGACAACAAAAGTCGTGAAAACTGCCTTCATCGAGTAAATTGGGGAACTTACGGATAAGCCCACGCCTGTTTTGCTGACTTTCAATGCCGTCAAACCAATTGGTCACCACAATGACTTTTCCTTGATTACCTGTTACCGAGGCTATTTGCGCCAACCATTCATCTGGTGCCTGCTCGTGACGGCTGTCGACGACCAAAATATAAACGCAGTTTTCGTGCATGAAGGCGTTGTGGAGGCTGTGGAAAATGGCCTGACCGCCGAAGTCCCACAGGTATAGGTCCAGTATGTATTTGTGTTGCTCCGCTTCATTCACGTGTTGAGTAAAGTTTACAGGTGTATGATTGTGGTAGTTTACCCCTTCGGTAGGCGCCGTGCCCTTAGTGGTTTCTCCCTCAGTCAGCAGCTCAAATAATGAGGTTTTACCTGCACCGCCCGGGCCAATTAATATGGCTCTTACCGCATAGTTGTCATCGACCGCATAGCCGTGAATCAGCTTGCGTATATCTTTGGGGGTTTGTAGTTCACTTTCGCTGACGTTTTTGAGGTAATTGAGCAGGTGATCACCGGGGTTCTCTCCTGCCCAGAACTTTTTAATATCGTCGGCCAGAAAATCCAAACCATTGTTATTAAGATTTTCGATGAAGGCTCGTTCCAACTCGATTACTAAAGGAGGTTTATTATCCCACCAAAGTGGTTCTTTCCAAATGTCAAGAAGCTGAGTTTGCCGAGTCATAAGGTATTGGTAATCAGCATAAACGGCGGCTTTAGCATCGACAGCGGCAGCCGCGTAGATAGCCGCAAAGGTTAAGGCGTTCGTACCTGAATAAGCGGCTACGGTGGCGTAGCCGGTTGCGTCGGCGTAAGCAGGTGCGTCGGCAACGTGGGCGGCATTGGCAGCATAAGCGCTGGCGTGCACGCCGTTCGCAGCATCCGCGGTATTGCCAGTCGCATCGACGGAGATTGTAGCGACATCACAGACGTTAGCAGCAACGATCTTGTCGATATTTCTTAATAATGACAAACCACAAACAAAAGTGAATACATTCGCCCGCAGAACGGAAAAAACACGATAAACCGGTTTTTCTGACCAGACCGTTGTTATAGGCTGTTGACCCAAAGCAGGCAAAGCCCGCATGGCGTTACGCCAAGCATACCAAACCAATGCTTCACGGCCTTTTAGCTCAAATAGTGTTTGCAGTTGTTCTTTTGTCGGCAATTTTGCCTGTGTCATCGTGATTGTTTCCCGGATGTTGATAGGTTTGCACGTTAACAGGGGTTGAGGGGAAAAGCAATCTGGGGGACGCCGTAGGTCGCGGTTCGACCACATGGATGTGGGAGGTAGGGCAATGTCCGGAACAATTGCCGAGAACGACGAAGCCGGAAGCCCGACATCTCATCATTGTCGAAAATAACACCGATTGGATGATTAATCGTTTAAATGTCGGGCTTCGTCGCAAGCTCCTCAACCACGACCTACGGGGAACATACCATATCACCTTGTTTTCGCCACGAAGTGGCACCTAATAAAGCTGCCTAAGCAGATTTATTCAAATCTTAATAAATATCCGCTGCCGATACATCCAAGCCAGCAGCCCCATCTGCAACATCAACAAAGCCGAAACCTGCAACAACGGCTGCCAACTATCTGGGCTATACGATATCAATCCAGAAAACAAACTGTTCGAACTATACGACCAATTAACCAAGCTACTCGCCATGTAAATCGCAATGGCATTAACGCCAATCACCATGAACGGTTTTGATAGTTTTTGCCATTTAAGTACGTCACAGACAAAGTAGAATATCGCCAGCAATAAGATGCTGTAGCCGCAACTGACCAGTACAAATGAGCTGGTCCACAGAGATTTGTTGACCGGGAATACTAAATGCCATAACCAACCCACCGCTATACATGCGCTGGCGACCAGTAGTAAGTTACGCAGCAATATCATGGGGTT
>JABSOG010000887.1 GCA_013216025.1 Algicola sp.
GTACCCTCACATAGCTCATTCAGAGCAAAATAAGGTGCTTACCCTCTGGAGTTATTTTAACTCATCCCCCACCTGAAAGGCCAAATCTTGCTCACCTACCCGGTAGATTCGCAAAAACTGGATGTATTTCGACTGTTTTTACAACCCGCGGGCATTAACCCCAAGCAATGCAGAAAAGTCTCTGAGAACAACGTATTAGTGCAAATGGTCGCAGCCGATATGGGCATTGCCGCCCTACCCTACTGGGCGGTCAGCCACTATCAACAACAGGGATTGGTGATCACTCGGCCATTAACCGAGACCGGCATGATACGAAAACTCTACGGGGCGTTTCGCGCCGAGGATAGCAAAGATGACAACTTGCAACGCTTTATACAGCTGAGCAAAGAACAATTTGGCCGTTTATAAACCGGTCGTCTGGCTTATTTCCTTAGCCTATAGTTTGGCAAATCGAATGTCGTTCACCCGCTTCAATAGTGATCACATTGTCTAGCACATTAGCGGCCTCAATACACACCATGGTTAGATGGCCGTTATCGTGTACATCCACCATGCTGCTGGCCTTGTCTACCCAAGGGTTCCAGACCACAGTGTCGTTACTGCCTGACTTGCTGACTTTTAGGGTTCGCTTTAAAACGTCATCAATCAGCACACAGCTGTCTTGAGTATTCATATAAACCCGATCAACCTCTTGTTCAACAACGATGTCTCCCGCTTGTTCAATGACTTTTGAGTCATTAACCTTATCGCTATAACTCAACCCTTCCAGGCCTTGAATACGCACTTTGGTGATATCACCCAGCGCCAAATAGCTGTGCAGGGCTTCAGTGATTTGAATCGGTTCTTTACCGGTATTGATAGTGGTCAACGCTACGCTCAGCGTTTGTGCCACCGTAATTTTGTATTGTAGGTCAAAGTCATAAGGCCACAGTTCGAGGGTTTGCTCAGACGCCTTTAACCCCAAAACCAACTCTGTAGCTCCCTGTTCAGTGGTTTGGGCCGACACCACCTGCCACGCGCTCACCCGGGCAAAACCGTGGGCAGCTTTGGTATTGTCTGTTGGGTGTGCGCCAAACCAAGGCCAGCACAGAGGAATACCACCGCGTATCGCCTTTGATTGGGCAAATATTGCGGTTTGGCTCAACCACAACAAGTCATCACCACCTTTGGGGATAAACGAAGTCACCTGCGCTCCGTGAAGATAAACCTCACAACGGGCAAACTCATTATTGATCACCGCTTTGGTTAAACCATTTTGGCCTTTGACCAGTTGTACTTGTTCTGTATTTTCCATTGGCTTTTCCACACAACAGTAAAGATACGGCACAATAAGCTAAAACTAACCCACAGTAAACCGCCATTAGCGCATTGATTTGACAGCGCGACGAATAAAATCCAAGATGAACAATCGACTCATAACTAGTAGCACCTGATGAATCATTTATTGCGCCTAATATTTGTGTATTTATTGATTGCTGGCTCCACCGCGGTTTGCTGCGAATTAACAATGCGCACGTCGGAGTTTCCACCGCTTGGCATGAAAGACCATAATGATCAATGGATTGGCACCGACCTCGATTACACCAAAGCGCTGCTCGATAAAGTCGGGTGCAAATTCAATATCCTCAATACGCCTTGGGCCCGAGGTATAGAAATGCTCAAATTGGGTAAGGTCGACATGATGCTCAACGTAACCAAAAGCGCGCAAAGAGCCCCATTTTTTTATTTTGTCGGCCCCCACCGTATTGAAACCATTCGCCTGATCACCAAAAAACGCAAATTGCCAATGATTAGCACTTGGCAGCAGTTTGAATCGCTCGATACCGTCCTGATGCGCCAGCGCGGCTCAATTTTTGGCGATCGTTTTGATTTGGCACTTAAAAGAAACTTCATACTAAAATCAAAATTAGTTGATTTGGCCAACAACGAAGTTAGAGTAGACTTGATCCACAAAGGCCGCGCAACCGGTTTTTTCGCCGACAGCGCTTATCTCAACTACCACCTGAAAAACACCCCCGAGTACGCCATCCTTGAAATGCACCCGTTAATCATCCATTCCGACCCAGTGTATTTTGCCTTTAGCAAAGCCAGTATGGATAAAGCGCTGATGACCAAGATTTATGCCGCTTTTGATGAGTTGGCGGGTACTGGTAAGTTAGAACAAATTGAGCGTACTTACAGCCACTAAAAAACAAAAATTAACACTTTAGTCTGCCACCAATCGCGCTCAACTCTTGTTTTTAGGTCAACCTGTCTATAAAGTGACGGCCAAGAAAAAAGATATCAAAATAAAGGATTTGACATGAACAACTTCAAAAAAATTTTTGCCGTCAGTGCACTGACATTGGCCATTGCAGGCTGTAGTAACCAGTCAGCACCCGATAAAACGGTTACAGCGCCGCAAACTCAACACAATAAACAATCGGTTAAACTGTCTATCGAAAAATAC
Organism: Algicola sp.; assembly: GCA_013216025.1. Classification (GTDB taxonomy): domain Bacteria; phylum Pseudomonadota; class Gammaproteobacteria; order Enterobacterales; family Alteromonadaceae; genus JABSOG01. The sequence goes on from JABSOG010000887.1 coordinate 2,450, forward strand.
CAGTTGGCCAATGGCCTCGAAGTGGTATTACATCAAGACAAATCAGACCCTGTGGTGGCCGCAGCCATTGTTTATCACGTCGGTTCAAACCGCGAGAAACCCGGTCGAACCGGTTTTGCCCATTTCTTTGAACACATGTTGTTCCAAAACTCAGAGAACGTCGGCAAGGGTAACTTTATCAAGAATATCGGCAACATGGGTGGCACACTTAACGGTGGCACTTGGCAAGACGGTACCATCTATTACGAAACATTCCCCAAAGATGGGCTCGAAAAAATCTTGTGGATGGAATCTGACCGCATGGGTTACTTCATTAATACCCTGACCCAGGAAGGTCTTGAAACTGAAAAGCAGGTAGTCAAAAACGAAAAGCGTCAAAGCGTCGACAACCGTCCTTACGGCCACACTAATGGGGTTACGCTAAAAGCGCTTTATCCTGAAGGACATCCATACAGCTGGGGTGTTATCGGCTCACTCGAAGACTTGCAAAATGCCACCCTTACAGATGTACGTGAGTTCTACCAGCAATGGTATGGCGTCAACAATGGCACCTTGGTATTGGCCGGCGACTTTGACACCAAACAAACCAAAATTTGGATTGAAAAATACTTTGGCGAATTTGAGCCGCGTGGCAACGTCGAGCCGTTGAGCCCTATGCCGGTCAGCCTTGAGCACAGCAAGTCTTTGTATCATGAAGACAACTTTGCCAAATTGCCCGAATTAACCCTGACTTACCCCACAGTGCCAATGTACCAAAAAGAATCTTATGCCCTGCAATTACTGGCAGATTTATTGTCTGACGGTAAAGACAGTGTGTTTTACCAAACCATCGTAGAACAAGACAAACTGGCACCAAACGCCCTTGCCCGCAGTGACAACGCAGAAATCGCTGGCACTTTTGCGATCAAAGTAAGAGCGTTTAACGATACTGATTTAGATAAAGTTAAAGTCAGTATCGACAAAGCCATGGCCAAATTTGCCCAGTCGGGTTTCACCGACCAGCAGCTTGCCCGCATCATGACCGGCCGTGAAACTGCGCTTTACAACGACATGACCAGTGTGTTCAACAAAGCCGCCACCTTGGCCACCCACAATGAGTTTGGTGGCGACCCAGGCTTAATCAGCAGCGAAATCGAA
>JABSOG010000888.1 GCA_013216025.1 Algicola sp.
CCTGCTCGATAAACCCATGGGTGTAGGCGTTATTGAGCAGGTGAAACAGAATATCAATCAAGTCATTGGCAAAAGTGTTTATTGCCAATTTGTCGGGGCAGTTGATGGTTAACTTCGCTTGGGGGCTTTCACTGCGGTTGCTGTTGACTTTGGCAAAGCAGTTCAACAGTTTTGACAACGAAAACGAACGGCCAGATTCGCCGGTGGTTTTTGGCGATAGTGATTTGAAGGTTTGCACCAGTTCAATGGTTTTGTTGATATTATCAAACAATAACTTCAGGCCATCCAGTGCGGTTGACTCGAATTGGTCAAAGTCGGCCGCACTCATTTTCCCCTGCGCTTTCTTGTCACAAAGGGTCTTGAGAACATCGTGAATGTGGGTTGTTGCCGTCAGCGAAATGCCCAGTGGGGTATTGAGTTCGTGGGCAATACCCACCACCAATTCGGCCAACGAGGCCAGTTTTTCAGATTCTATCAGTTGTATTTCGGTGCTGTGCAGTTTTTCGAGTGTGTCGGTTAACTCCAATGTGCGCGCTTTTACTCGGGATTCCAGTTCGGTATTGAGTTTTTTAAGTTCGGTTTGTACTTGCTTGAGTTCGTCGATATCTTCTATGGTGCCCACTATTCGTTGTGCGGTGCCATCACTGTCGCGGCTCACCGCCTTGGCCCGGCTGCGATACCACTGCCATTGCCCATCAACCGTTAAGCGCCGATAAGACACGTCAAAATACTCAGTTTTGTTGTGAATGTGTTGTTCAAATTTCTCTATTACTTCGTCAATATCGTCTTTATGAGTCAAATTACGTAGTTGCAGGTAATCAAAATGAGACTGGCCCTCAACATTATTGAGTAGACTGAACTGGTTTGAACGATAAATGGTATGTTTGAGTAAATCCCAGTCCCACAGCTCACTGTGGCTGCCCCAAAGCGCCAAAGACAATCGCTCTTGGGCTTCGTGCTCCACTCTAAGACGGCGCCAGCGTTGCAAGGCAAACATGCCCAGCACCAACAGTAACACCAATGAATAAGCCAAATAAGCCCACCAAGAACGCCAGGGTGCAGGCATTATGGTGATGGGTAAAACGGTGGCATTGTCTTGCCATTGGGCGTGGGTCATTTTAGCCCTGACTTTGAGGCGGTATTTGCCCGGGGGTATGCTGGTGTAGGTGGCCAAACGCAGATTGTGATCGGTGTTTATCCATTGTTTGTCAAAGTTTTCGAGCATGTATTGAAATTCAATGGTCTTGGGATGGGTGAAACTCAACGTCGAAAATTCGAAGGAGATTAGACTCTCTTCGTGAGATAGGGTGAGTTGGTCCAATAGGTATAATGCTTTTGGCAGGGTGAACTGGGTTTGCCCAGTCATTTTCGGCCCTTTCATGACGTTTACCGGCTGATTCGACACCCGCATTTGGGTCAAGCGTACGTTCAGTGCCGGGCTGCCTTTAACAATCTCTTTGGGATAAAAGTGGTTAAAACCATTAATACCACCAAAAAACAGCTGGCCGTCCTTGGCTTTAACGAAAGCACCTGAGTTAAATTCGTTGCTTTGCAAACCATCAGCCACGGTAAAGTTGACAAATTTACCGCTGTCGCTGTGATATCGGGATATACCGCCATTGGTGCTGATCCAAAACTCGCCGGGTGTCGCCTCAAGGATACCCAAGACGGCATTGTGGACCAGTCCATCTGCTTGTGTGAGCATTTTCATATCACCAGTCGAAGTATCTAGCTTGCCTATTCCCGCGCCATAGGTGGTGATCCAAATGTCATTATTGTGCGCCTGCAACGGGGCTGTGGTAATGATGTTGGCAAGTCCCGCCAGGCTTTGTTTCTTGCGCTGGTAATTGGTGAAAACCTGCGTGTTTGGGTCATACCAATTGACGCCACCGCCCCCTGTGGTGATCCACAATAAACCTTCTTTACTTTCAATGATGCCAGTGATCTCGTTGTCGCTGATACTGTTGGGGTCGTTTTTGTCGTGTTTGAAGTGTTTAAATCCACCTGTGGTTGGTTGATACAAATCTAGGCCATCAATAGTGCCCACCCAAACGTTGCTTTTGCTGTCTATTAACATCGACATGATGTGATTGGCACTGAGGCTGTTTGGGTCGGTTTCGTCGTGGGTAAAACGGCTGACTAGTCCGCTGTTTAAGTCAATACGGCTTACTCCTGCGTCAAAAGTGCCCGCCCATAAAACGCCGGGAGACTGCTCTAATGTGGCCCTAACTAAATCACTACCCAAAGAGTTAGGGTTGTCTGGTTGGTACCTGATGGCGTTAAAGCGTCCGGTTTTGGGATTGTAAAGGTTGATACCGCCGCCGTCAGTGCTGATCAAAATATCGCCGTTGTGCGTCTGTGAAAGGTGCCAGACAATGTTGTTGTTTAATGAATTGGGGTTGTTGGCATTTCGCTTATAGTGATTAAAAGCTTCGGCGGCTAGGTTAAATTTGTTGAAACCCGATATGTAGGTACCTGCCCATAATACGTTATCTGTAGACAAGTAAAGTGCTGTGATCAAATCAGAACTCAGTGAATGTTTGTCAGGTGCACTGTGTTTTAAGGTCGTTAGCGAGTTTCGGTCTGCCGACAATAGGCTGATGCCGTTATTACTGCCTACCCACAGCCGCTTTTGCTGGTCTTCAAGAAACGCTCGCGTTTGGTGGTTATCTTGATGAATAAATCGAGTAAAACTGGCCGTTTGGGGGTCAAAACGGCTGAAACCACTATTGGTGCCAACCCACAAAGTATGACTTGAATCGATAAAAACAAAACGGACTAAATTGTTGCCCACTGAGCGATTATTGTTGGCATCAAAGGTGAAGGCCTTGAAGGTTTTGCCGTCTGAGGATACTCGAATCAAGCCGTTGCCGTAAGTGCCAATCCAAATTTGACCCGATTGGTCGATGGCAAGGCTGCGGATTTGATTGATGTTGTTGATGCGCACAACATCGTCGCTGATTTTTATGGGGCTGAACTCGTTCCGATTGAGATTAAAGCGGTTAACACCACCCCCAAGCGTACCAACCAGCAGTTCATCTAGCTTACTCTGGGCGATGGAAGTGACTCGGTTATGACTAATGCTCTTTGAATTGTTGGCGTCATGCAGGTAGCGGGTGAAAGTCTGGCTGGCGAAATCAAAGCGGTTCAAACCACCGCTGCGGGTACCGGCCCAGATATCGCCGTTGTGAGCGACAAACAAAACCAGCACATAATTGTCAGACAACGAATGGGGATCATTGGGTATATGTTTGAAATGGGTAAATTGATAACCATCAAAACGGTTCAGGCCGCCCTGGGTGGCAAACCAAATAAAGCCGTATTTGTCTTGCACGATGTCGTTGACCGAGTTTTGTGACAAACCATTGTCGACATCAAAATGCTCAAAGCGAAACGTGGCATCGGCACTGACAGGGTTGTTCAGCAACAAGGCAAAAAGCAGTACGACAAACGGCAAAACACGCTTCATATATATACAGTCTAAAAATAATGCTTGGTAATGTCAGTATAGTAGAAGGTGGATTTATCCACCTTCTATCTGCAATAGACGCGTGCCTGTTATTTGCTACAGCACCG
>JABSOG010000088.1 GCA_013216025.1 Algicola sp.
GTAGTAGTGATACCATTGAGGCTTTCCTTCTAAGGTTTGGATTGTAGGCGGGTGATTTGCCTACATGGAAGTAGGTAAGGCGCTGTGCACACCGACATGGATGTTGGTGGTAGAGCAATGCAGGAGCACATTGCCGAGGAGCACAACAGCGTTTATCCCCGCGTTTTAATCTTTGTGGCCAAAGCTCATTTTGGGCATAAAAAAACGTTTTGATATACTGCTTTTTTAAGTTATACTTCGCACACTTATTGACCGGTTGTAAATGTAAATGAGTACAAAACCGCCAAGTAATTGAATTATTTGGACAACCTGACAAAGCGAATACAGTAATTAAGGAAAGCAGTATGAATTTAATCAAGTTAAGCTTGGTCGCGCTTGTGACCATTATCGCCAGTTTTAGTGCCTTCAGCCAAAAACACGCCATTAAATGTCAAATGATCCAAGAGGGTCAGTTTGTTAATGTCGCCGAAAACCTCTATGTCGATCAGTCTTTTTCAACGCAAGCCATCGAACAAATCAAACAAAGCCTCAGAAATGGCAAAATTCGAGTCGAACGCACTTATGGTATCACAACGTCAGAGCCGACCATCATTGTCACCAATAGCGTAGAAGTTGCGCAGAGCTTTGGTTCAAATGCCACTGCGTCGACCATTACATCACTGTTAGGTGAGTGTATTGTGGTCGGACCCAAGGGACAAAATACCGATGTATTTGCCCACGAACTGGTGAATGCCGAACTCAGTCACCGCTTGGGGTATTATACTCATTTGACCGATATGCCCGCCTGGTTTAAAGAAGGGCTTGCGTTGTCGGTGGATAACCGCGAACCTTATCGTCGTTCGAACATCAACCTCAACAATGATGATATTCGCAAGGTCACCGAGCTGTTTTACACAAACGATTTTTTGGCCATGGACGACAGCACAAAATACTACCAAGCATCCAAGATCGCGGTTGCTCGGGTATTGGCCAAAACCGGCCCTAAAAGCCTGTATCGTCGACTAGAACGATTGCGCTCGGGCGACAGCTTTAACGCAATGTTTGGCTTTGCCCATTGAAAAAATCCACTTTAGTCACCATAAACTCTATTGAAGCCACACAAAGGATAAATGCATGAAGATTTGGTATGAACTGACTAAACCGCAAAAAATTGTAATAGGGATTGTTTTTCTAATGTTGGTGCCGCTGATGCCTGAACTGGCCATCGTCGTCGACTTTGGTGGATTAGAGATGATAGTGGCGTTTGCCCTGCTTAACGCCGAACCGTTCTTGATGTGGTTAAAACGCCGATATGACACGGTAAAGCAGTGGGGCGAAATTGCCGGTAGTGCTATGTCACAAAGTGCTTTGGCCAAACCGCGTGTTTTTCTGGTTTCGGGGGTATTTTGTTCCGTCGCCATGGTTTTGACCGGTTCTGTGGTGTTGTCACTGGCGTTCATTTTGCCCAGCGTAGTGGGCAATGGTGTGTTGGTTTAATCTACAGCGTTGCATTTAAGGCCGTTTATTTGTATCCGATTGTATCTCCTTAAGACCTGAAAGAAATAAGCGTTGTTTTGTTTATACTCAAATGCTATATTACGCACATCTACAGAACAAATTACAAACGACATTGGTGATATGATGAACAACGAAAAACAAAAAGCCGAAAATAACACCAACACAACTACAGTACGTTTAGGTATCCGAGCGGGTTCCATCGTCTTGAGTGGTAAAAGAGATTTCACCGAAACATTGTTAGACGACAGCGAAACAACGTCTGACAAGGCGTAACCAATATAAGCGCGCTAAAAATGAAGCGATTAAGGGCACCCATGGGTGCCTTTTTTATTGGCAGCGCTTTAGAATTACTGCTCTGGCGATTGATGAGGCGTCACAAAGACTGTTTATATCAGATGCATTGGGAGACCAGTATGTTTGGGACTTAGCCAAACAGCAAAGAGTGACTGAGTTGGATTATTTTGAACGCTGGCGCTGGTTTTGCGAAGCCGTATTTGTACGGGGTGATCGCGTTATCACGTCTTCACCCAAAAGGGAAATCACCCTGTGGGATATCAACACAGGCCAAGCCTTGAAGTTATCGCAAATCAAAGGTTTATCAATGGGTAGCACCACGTATTCAATGGCACTCGATGCATCAAAAGAGCGATTGGTGACGCTTAGCTCTGACGCCATTTTGCAGATTTGGCAGTATTAACGTCAAGGTTAATGTTGAGGTGAGGTCAAGGTTAACGCGCTAACGCCCGCCGTTTTGCGAGATAAATTTGTCTAGCTCATTGGCAAAAGCCTGTCTGTCCTTTAAATTCAGCGGTGGTGGCCCACCAGACACTTGTCCTGTGCTGCGCATTTCTTCCATAAAGTTGCGCATGGTCAGGCGCTGTTGAATGTTTTCTTTGGTATAAAATTCACCGCGCGGATTGAGCGCCCAGCCTTGTTTTTCGACCACTTCAGCCGCCAGCGGAATATCTGCGGTGATGACCAAATCACCCGCTGCCATGTCTTTGACAATCTGATTATCGGCCACATCAAAACCGGCGCCCACTTGAACTGAGCTTAAAAAAGGCGAGGGTGGTGTTCTGATAAATTGATTGGCGACAAAAATGGTGTGAATTTTACGTTTGTCTGCGGCTTTAAACAAAATGTCTTTGATGACATTAGGGCAAGCATCGGCATCTACCCAGATTTTCATGGTTAAACCTGTTTGTGTCTGTTTAATATTGGGGCGCAGTCTAGCACAGGCGATGTTAAATGTGCACTGGCTGTGTTCGTACTTGTGCGCTACGCGCTGGCCTACGGCCTGAAGGAAAAGCTTCAACACGGAGGCACGGAGCCACGGAGTAAAGAATGAGAAAAGATACAAGCGAAAAACAAACCAAATAACTATTTTTGTCGCTTTACATTGTTTTATTTTTTTTAAGTATCTTGTCCATGTCTTTTGCTTTTCCTCTTTCTTTCTCCGTGACTCCGTGCCTCCGTGTTGAGATCTTTTGACCTTGACCTTAATGGGCCCCCTGCGAGAACTGCTTGGGCGTCATATTATACTTAGCCTTAAAACACCGAGCGAAGTAACTCGAAGAAGAAAATCCGGTGGCATCGCTCACATCAGCGACTCTTTCGCCCTTAAGCAGCAACGCCTCGGCCTTTAGTAACCGCAGGTGCTGAACAAATTCTCGTGGGGTGAAGTCTATTAACGCTTTTAACTTGCGCTGCAACTGGCGTTCGCTCATAAACACTTGTTCGCTCAATTGCTCAATCGAATAAAGTTCATCGTGCAGGTGGGCATTAATGATGTCGGTGACTTTTTCAATAAATTGCGAATCTTTCTCATTCAGCGCGTTTTCATCATTGCTCGACAAGGGTTCGCCTTGCAAAACCTTAGAGGTAAATCGCTGGCGTAAGATGGTTCGAATCGCTATCAGGTTGGTTGCTCGCAACTGCAATTCTTCTTCGTCAAACGGTTTGGCAATGTAATCGTCGGCCAAAGACCTCCAACCTGTTAAGCGGCTGTCTTTGTCACCTCGGGCGGTTAGCAGGATGATGGGGATGTGGGCGGTGAGTTCATTTTCTTTAAGCTGTTTGGTCGCTTCAAAACCATCCATGACGGGCATCATCACGTCACAAATGATCAAATCAGGCACCACTTCTAGTGCTTTGTCGATGCCCATTTGACCATTGGCGGCGCAGTAACAGCGGTAAGTCTTACTCATAATCGACACCACGTACTGCTGCATGTCTGGATTGTCTTCAATGATCAACAACGACAATTGATTGGTGTCGTTATCCGTTTGTTCTAAAGATTCCATGGTGACTTTGCTGATGCCAAGGCTATTGATCTCGTGCTCAATTAACTCTTCATTTACCGCCGCGATGCCTTGCGAGTCAGTAATAACCAGTTTTGCTGGAAAAGTAATGCTGATACAGGTACCAACGCCATAGTCGCTTTGTAGGTCAATAGTGCCCTCATGGCTGGCGACCAGTTCTTTTACCAGCGCCAGACCTACGCCTGCGCCGGTTTCTCTTTCGCTAGATTGGTCGGTGACACGGTAGAACTTGTCAAAAATATACTGAACATCGTCGCTTTTAATCCCAATGCCCGAATCTTTTACCGACAAGGTCAAGCTGTTATCAGTATTGACGGTGGCTTTGACATCGACCGTGCCATTCTTTGGGGTGTATTTAACGGCATTAGACAGTAGGTTAACCAGAATTTTTTCAAAAGCATCGGGGACAAAAGCCATAGTATAGGGCTTTTCAGATGGCATCTTAGACAAAAGCGTCATGCTGATCTGCTTTTTACCCGCATAAATATTAAACGACTCGGTGATGGTCGTGAGGATGTAAGCGATATTCTGCGGTGATTTGGCCAATACCGTGGTGAACTTGAATCTTTCTAGGTGCAGCAGCTGATCAACCATACGGTGCAGTCTGTCGCCGTTTCGGGCTGCCATGGCCAAGTCTCTTCTAACCTCTTCGTTTTGCGATTTGGCGTAGGCCGACTTGATTGGTCCGGTCACCAAGGTCAATGGCGTTCGAAGCTCGTGAGAAACATGAATAAACTCCTGCTCTTTTAACGACAACAGTTTTTCGATGGTTTGTTTTTCTTGGACTATTTCCTCGGTTTTTTGTGCAATGGTATTTTCAAGCAACAGAGCATTAATGCGCATCGCCCGAGTGCGATACAGATAAAAAGAAACACCCAGTAACACCAAAGCCAAAACATAACCTAATTTGGCCCACCAAGTCAGCCACAACGGCGGCAGCACAACAAAGTTTAATTGATTGGGGGCACTAAAAACCCCGTCATTGTTGCTGACCTGGGCGATAAAACTGTAATTGCCTTGGGGCAAGTGGGGAAGTTGGAAGTGGTTAGTGCCATGGGGTAGTGATTGCCATTGGTTTTTGCCGCCCACGACCCCGGCAATTTTGTACTGAGTTTGGTTTTCGCTAATGTTTTGATAGCTTGAATTGGTGATCCTAAAATTGAGTGGAAACTGGTCATGCTCAACTTGTTTTACTGCGTTACCTGTTACCACTGTCTCTACTTCGTTGCTGCGGGCAAAATACAAGACACTTTGAGGCACCAAAGTATTGCTGTCGTTCAACAATGGGTTAGTTTTAAACAAACCGCGCTCGGTCGAAAAGACCACATTGCCCTGATAGATACCGCAATATTTGCCGTCAACGCCGCCCAAAGGCAAACCGTCACTGCGGCCAAACCGGTCTCTATGACCATTACTTTGGTTAAAGCGCAATAATGTACCGTCTTGTTGGGCCAACCACCAAAACGGTGACTTATCTACATGCGCGACACACAGGGTCGTGGCTGGCGCAAAATCAAGGATTTGATATTGCAGGGTACGTAAATCAAACAGCGCAACATCGCCGCTATCGAAAAATACTGTGATTTGGTTGCCGTCATGCCGCATGTCAATCAGGGAGTGTTTAAAGTCTTGTATAAGTGATGGCACAGCAAATTCACTGGTATCATTACTTTGTCTCGTGCTTTGTAAAGAGCTTTTTACAGTAGTGAGGGCACTGGTATCGATGCGCTCGATATTGTCTGAATTAACGCTTATCAGGTCGCCGTTGGGGGCTTTAACAATAAGACGCTGGGCGCGTGAGGTGTTTGTTATAGACGTATGGGTGTTGTTGGAGCTGTTATAAAAATATAGGCCGCCGATATCGCGGGCATACCAGGCATTGTTACCAACACCCACCACAGCAACGACATCCCGTAGTTCTGCGTTGGTGTCAGTGATGATTTTGCCGTTTTTACTGTGTACCAGCCGGTTACGGCCGCCGTACCAATATTCGTTATCATCGACCGAGTCAAACGATAACACACGGGTGTCTATGATCTGCTGGGTTTTGGTGATATAAGCCTGCGTTGGCGACACCAAAATAGTCGTGTCATTTGGTGTGTTGATAATACCAATCGGCTGTTGCTGCAGTGTTAAGTTGGCAAAAGTAAACCCTGTCAGTTTGTTATTACCGTTAGAGTATTGATAAAGACCTTTACCTTCAAAAGACAGCCAGGTGTTTTGTTCGTTGTCGGTATATATGGTTTGGGCTCTTTCGCTGTCGACAGCAAAAGGAAAATTACTTCGGTGGGCGAGCTTTTGCAGGTTTTTAAAATCAACATCGGTTTTGTACATCACCCCATTGGCCGCAAACCACACTGTATTGTCGTTAATGCTCATGGCGCGGATATAGCTCAAACCGCCACTGACGGCCAGCTTGCGCTGTGAGCCATCGGTTAAATTAAACCAATACAGACCTGTTTTAGCACCCAAATATAAACGATCGCCTTTTAGGGCGACTTGGTAAATGGCATCAAACTTTTGCTGTTTTTTAAACGCAAAGACTTTGAATACAAAATTATCTGGCCCGGTCTGTTCAATGCTGAAAATGGTCGACAAGGCGGTGGACACCAATATTTTGTTGTCAGACAGCGTCATACTTTGCAGCGCATTAAGCCGATCACTTGTCGTTCGAGGTACATGTTTTGGCGTAGGCACTTTGGTAAAAGGGGTGTGCAGGGTGGGTGATTGGTAAATATCGTTAAGGGTTACTACCCATAACGTGCCGTTGGCTGTGACAGACAGCGACATGATATAAACATCATCTATAAAGGCCACCGGTTCGATTTTTAGGGTATCAAAAGGCATGTAAAACAGTGATTGCTCAACCGCAAAGAACATGCCGTGTGCCATTTCAACAGCAACAACTCTAACCGAGTCAGCGGTCTGTTTTTTAATGTGTTTGGTAAACGAAACGATTTGTCGCTGTGAGCCGTTTTGTAGCAACAAGTGATCTTTGTAAAAAAACCACATTTGGCCATCGCTGGTTTTGACTATTTTTAACGGGGCATTAAAGGCATGTTCGCTACCAAGGTCAAACTTGACAAAGTTTTGCTTATCGAGCAGTTCTTTTTTGGCAACTAGTTTGACGGGTACTAGTGGGTCGGGTAAGGGCGCTGCTTTGAGCGTAAAGGCACTCAAAACAGTATAAAGCCCGATTAAATAGGGAATAAAACAGGCTCTAATACTAGGAATGAAACGGTTAAATCTGCTCAAAACACCTTACTTTTTAAAGTTACTTTCCACCGCGAGTTTTGGGTGACAATGGTCGAAGCATGATACACGACTCAGGCGAATTCTCACATATTTTATTGTCAGGATCAGGCACCATATTATCTGGATCATAGTAGCCGATAGTCACGTTACATTTGGTCAATACCAGTGGCACCTGATGGCCATTGTCAGGATTTGTGATTGTTTTATTAACAGGACACCATTCACCCGGCGCAAAATCATCAGCAATCGATACGGCAGGTTGCGCAGTCAGTAACAATCCGATGACGGCGAGCACGTTAAGAGTTTTGGTTTTCATAGGGCATTCCTGATTTAATGTTGGTTAAATAAAAATCGCATTATAGCGATTTCGGCTCAAATTAAAAGCATAAACTGATATCAATCAGTAAGCTTGAGTGCTTAATGAAGATGCAATCATTCTATCGCAGTGGCAGTTTTTTCGGCAGTACAGAGCCGACAAAATACAGTGCTCAGCCGACAACCCATCTAGATTAAACCCTTTATATCCAACAAGTTATAAACACGTCGTTTAAGTGCTATTTTTTGTCGGCCCATTGTTGTCCGTTTTATGAACTTTTGGCTTAACATAGTCGTCATTGTTAAGGCAGCAAACAAAACCACTGCTAGACGACAAATAACACAAGCGCACAAAAGAGCACGATAGAGAACTAAACAGTAAAAAGCACCGCATCATGGATGCAGTAACAACAATATAAAGGTAACGGTTATGAAATACATTGTCGGCGATTGGATTTTTGACAGCTCTAACGAACAATTAACTTGTGAACAGCAATGCATCAAACCAAGATTGAAAGTGATTCAGTTATTAACCTGCTTATTGCAAAACCCTGGGCGGGTGGTTACCCGAAATGAACTTATTGAACAGATTTGGGCCGGTAACCACCATGTTGGTGAGAAAGCCTTGAATTCGGTGGTTTATACCCTAAGAAACATCCTTAATGACCAAGATAAGACCTTTAACGCCATCGAAACCATTCCTAAACGCGGATATCGTTTAACAGTGACCGCCAGCGAGATTAAAGAAACTCCGGTTAAACAAAAATGGTCACTGCCAAGCTTTTTTCAACCGATAACCATCACCCGAGGTGCTATTATGGCCGGTTTATTGATTTTAAGCACTGTATCAGCAGTACTGCTTAAAGACGATGTTGTTAGCTTAAGCAAAACCGAAGTGGTCACCACAGAGTCAGGTCTTGTGACAGGATGATCGCCAAAACAGCAATGGTGGCGGCGGGATGTTTACTGGCCAGTAGTGCTGTAACAACAATTGATGCTTCTATGCTAAAGAAGGAGACGATAGTACAAACAACGGGAAAACTCAGTGCTTATTCGTTTGATGGTGTATACCGTCATTTTGAAATGCGCGGTGTTAAGCATTTTTGCGGCCCTAAGAGCCAAAACCGTGCGGTAATAAAGTTACGCGATACCAATTTTGACCGCTATCAGTACCAAGAAAGGCAGCATCGAGAGCTGCACCAACAAAAACAGCACCAAGATCAACAACTCCGCAATGCTTATTACGCGGGTGTCACGGTAACGATTTCGTCAGTGCGCTCGAAAGAGGATTTCGACGAATGCAAAATACTCTCGGTACAGGTATACCACCGTGGTCATGCTATCAGTCTTAAATAACGTTGATTACTTTCGTTCAACCAAGTGCAGCTGATTATTTTTGTTGTTCAACTAGGTGAACTTGGCGCTGGGGCATCGGCATGGTAATACCGGCCTCATGCAAGGCTTCAAACACAGCTAGATTAACCTGATAACGATATTCAAAATATGACGCTGTAGGCACCCAAAAGCGCACGCCAAGTTGCATAGCACTTTCGCCAAAGTCTTGTATACCGACATTGATTTTTCGTTCTTGGTCAACCTGAGTTGATTGCTCAAGAACTGCGCGGATAATCTCAATGGCCTGTTGTGGTGATTGGTCGTAACTGACCCGAATAACCGATTCAACCAAAGTGCCAGATTTTGAGTTTTTAATGACTTCGCCGACGATATGCCGGTTGGGTACCAGTAACTGAATACCATCTTCATCCGTCAGCATCGTAAAACCAAGGTGTACTTCGGTAACCACGCCTTTGACTTTGTTAACTTCAATAGTGTCGCCGACAACAAAACGGCGAGCGACAATGATGTTAAGACCCGCGCCATAGTTAGACACTAATCCCTGGATGGCGAAACCGGCGCCCAGCGATAGCGCACCAAATATGGCCAACAACGGCGTGACGCTGATACCGACTTTGCTCAAGGCCATAATGGCAACCATCACAATAATCGCAATACGCACGAATGCCGCAGCAAAATGGCTTAAGGTGGGATCAAACTCATGTTTAAGACACTGTTTCTTCACCAAAGCGCCCGCTTTGCGACCGACAATGACACCGATAACCATAATGAATACAGCGCCAAATATCTGGAAACTATAATTCACCAAAAATTCAACAACGGTCTGGTATAACGCGGTCACTTGTTCTATCTCTTGATCCACTGATGTACTCCAAGGGGTTGGATTATTTGAATTTTGTAGTTTAGAACAAATCCAGCCACAAGGGGACATTAATCTTGTGGTAAGCTGTCGTTAACTAAAGTTAAGTTAATAGATAGGATAAACGGAGAGTTATTATGACCGCATGTAGAATAAAATTACTGACATTAGCACTGGTTGCAGGTCTTGGCGGTTTTACAGCGCAAGCATCAGATAGAGTGCCTTCGGGCAGCTTGTCTATCGACAGAACAGTCATCGGCAGCAGTGAATTGCAGTTTGCCAACGATAAGAACATATACCCAAAGGCCAGCGATTTTCAGGTGCTTAATTATGTGTTGATGAGCAGTAATACCGGTGAAAGGTGGGCAACGTTAACCTTAAGAAATACCGCCGATGGTAGCCGTCAGTTGGCCAGCGACCATATCATGGCATTGTTTGCCAACGGCAAGCGTCACAAACCCAGCCATGTAAAACGCAGTTTTAAGGCCGGACAAATCCTGACGTTTAGTCTTAATTTTGGTAGCAACAAATTTCCACTGCTGGAGATCTATACTCGTAACTAGAGGCCGAGAAACAGTCGCTTCTATTCATCCATGCCCTAATATTGTTCCCGACAATATTCAGGATACACTCCATCCATGGAGATAATCCCGCGACATTCGACCATCCATGGTCAAACACAAAAGGAACCCTAAGGTTCCTTTTGTGTTTAATACTGCGAAGGTTTAATTCAAATCAACATCCGCTGAGCCAACCCCCACTTCAATGCTAATTGAGTACTCACCGTCACCTCGGAAACTGGCTTCAGAGCTGACCACAGAGCGTTTGGTTTTAACGCCACTAAAGCCGTCAATTGAGGTGTCACCAACGCCTGATTCAAGTTCAATTCTTTGATAATTATCGCCGCTTAAATCAACACTGATTTGACCCACGCCAACCTCGGCGTTCAAACTGTTGCTTAGGTCTTCAACATCAACACTACCAACGCCCATATCGATGTCTAAAGCTGAAGAGGCAGGCAGGGTCACTTTCCATTTTTGTTTGGTGTCGTCTTCGTCTATTTCAAAACTTAAACCACTGCTGCGTTCACGTATTTTTAGCTCAGCGTTGTCAACATCAGCGCCACTGCTGAAGAAACCCCATTTGTTGTTGCTGGGTTCAACGGTCACCTTAATGGTGATTTCGTTACAATCACAGGTTTGTACATCCAAAGAACCGACTGGCACATTCAATGAGATTTTTTGACCTTGTTCAACATCCATGGTTTTGCTGATGCGTTTAACATCTTTGGCCATGACAGTAGAAGAGGCAAGGGTGGTGAATAATGCTAAAGCGACTAAGGATTTTTTCATGGTTGAACTCCGGTAATTTCAAATAATGTCAATTGTCATTCTCTCGATGACCTTTTTACGAGCTTTAAGAGCAAAGACAATGCCAGTGTGTAAAGGTAGACGGGGCGGGGCTCAGAAAGGTTTAAAAGAAAATGAAAAAAGTTCCATTTACTCAAAAAACGCGATAAATGGCGATATTGACCATTAGTTGACTAAAGAGTCAGGTCACAAAAGGTGAGTTTTTCAATCAGTTAAGGTATACTTGTTACAATGTATGTATGAAGGTAAATTTGCATTGCAGTCAGTAAATCAAAAATATTTTTCTTTATTATTCAAAGCAGCCATGGCGGCAGCGGTTGTGTTTATGATGGTGCTACCGTTTATAAAGCAAAAGCTTGCGCCGGTTGTCGTTGTTGAATTACCCCCTCCGCCTGTTGTCGTCAAACCCGAGCCAGTTAAACCAACGCAGGTAAAAGTCGAAACTTATGTGACCAAACACAACGTAGTACTACCCGATTTTGCCGCAATTAGAGATGTCAAAACCAAAAAGAAACAATTCTTCGAATTTATGTCGGTGCATGTTGATGCCGAAAACAAACGTCTTGAAAAACAGCATAAATGGTTGCATGGGGTAAAAGCCCACTTTGTTGAAAACCAAGCCGTGTTAGAGGCCGATAAAGCCGAACTGTACAACCTGTTCGTAGATTACCGCATTAAACACCAGGCATTATCGACAGAAGCCGCCATTAATGAGCTGCTTAAATGTATTGATGGTTTGCCCAAATCATTGGTCTTAATGCAAGCCGCCAACGAGTCGGCTTGGGGCACTTCGCGATTTGCCCGCTTGGGACTCAACTTTTTTGGCCAGTGGTGTTACGTAAAAGATTGTGGTGTGGTACCGAATGGTCGAAGGGCCGGTGGTGAGCACGAAGTTGAAGCTTTCCCAACGGTTGCGCACAGTGTTCGCAGCTACTTTAAAAACATTAATACCAATACCGCTTACAGCTTGCTTCGTGAAATAAGAGCACAATTAAGAGAAAACGGGTTGCCATTGCAGGCCGAAATATTGGCAACAGGATTAATACACTATTCTGAGCGGGGCGACCACTATGTTAAAGAGATCACCCAGATGATCACTTATAACGAACGCTTCCTTGCGGATAAGAGCGCCGATTAAAAGCCAAACCTACACCAATTCCAGCGTCTGAACCTCGTTATCTTCGACTTCAGGCGCAAAATCCCCTTCAATCTTAGGTTCATCAAAAGCAATATCCCCTTCAACATCCAATATACTGTCAGAAGTGATCGTCTTAAAATCAAACAGCTCGGCATCTGCCAAATGCGAAGGCACCACATTTTTCATCGCGGTAAACATCGACTCAATACGTCCGGGGAACTGGGTATTCCAATCATTCAACATCGCCTTAATATTTTGACGTTGCAAATTCTCTTGTGAACCACACAGATTACACGGAATGATGGGGAATTCTTTATGCTGTGAATACTGCTCAATGTCAGCTTCTTTACAGTAGGCTAGGGGACGAATGACAACATGTTTTTGGTCATCGCTGACCAGCTTTGGCGGCATAGACTTTAACTTGCCACCATAAAACATGTTCAACATCATGGTCTCTAACATATCATCGCGATGATGGCCCAACGCTACTTTGGTCGCGCCAATGGATGTTGCGGCTTTATATAGTATCGCCCGACGTAAACGTGAGCAAAGCGCACAGGTGGTTTTACCCTCAGGTGTCTTCTCCATTACTATTGAATAAGTATCTTCTTCGACTATTTTATAGTCGATATTCAACGTATCAAGGTAGTTGGGTAACACATGCTCCGGAAAACCCGGCTGCTTTTGGTCAAGGTTCACCGCATAAAGCTCAAACTTGATGGGCGCTTTACGCTGCAAGGTCATCAAAATATCGAGCATGGTATAACTGTCTTTGCCGCCGGAAAGGCATACCATCACACGGTCACCTTCTTCAATCATATTGTAATCGCCAATGGCCTTGCCGACGTTTTTTCGCAGGCGTTGTTCGAGTTTGGCTTGAGAGAATTGGGTTTTGGCTTGAGCTGCGTGTGACATTGATTAAGATACCGATATTGCTGGGTTTAAAAACGAGCGGGAATTATAGCGTTTTCGTTTGATTTAAGCAAAATCCCGTATCCCGCTGTCGGTGGCATCATTCAGGCTGTCGCAGGACAGGGATACGATTATGTCCACTTTTTGGTTATAGGACTAATAACCCGACCCCAGCCCATCATTGGCGAAATTATTATCACAAGTTTCAACCCTTTACGCCTCAGATTTCTACAAAAAACTCACACAAATATGTAACTTAATTTGTTACCCTGTCTGATTGGACCTTATATTTATGCCATCAGCTTTTCTGTAGCTTTTTATCTGGCTCCCTACATTGACTTGCTCAGCTAATGTGATGAAAATGAAACGAATAAAAACTTAACGGAGAAAAATATTCTGATGAAAAAAGTTTATCTAATATTATTGGTGGTGATATTAGCCCAATCACTGTCAGTACTAGCAGCAACCCCAACAAAAATTGAGCAATATGACATAACCTCTGAAAAAATAACTGATCAGGTTTATGTGCTGTCTGTGGCCTGGAGCAAAACGTCATTTATTAACAGCGCGATTATTGTTGGTGATAAAGGCGTGCTATTGATTACGGCGCAGATGTCCCCCGTGGCACCAAGTCTGGAAGCAAAAATAAAAGAATTAACAGGCAAACCTGTCACTCATGTTTTCAACATGGCTTCAGACACCTTTCACTTTCACGCCAATCAATATTTTAAAGAACGAGGGGCTGATTTAATTGCCCATAAAGCACTTAAATACAGCCAAGCAAGCACAGAAATTTTGTTTGAAGATAATTTTTCGATGTCATTTGGTGATGAAGTGCTTACTGCCCGTCATACACTAGCGCATAATTCTGCCCAAACAATTGTTTATTTAGAAAACAGTAATGTGATGCTATTGGGCGATGCTTTTCGTACCGACAAATTGGTATACACAGGTTATCACGGCGTACAGGGGCACCTAGATGGATTTAACCAAGCCTATGATATGGCCAATGATAAAACGTTAATCGTTTCAGGACACAAAGGTCTACGTCTGTTTAGTCAGCGTGAAGACTTGAAACAGGCAGGCGAAACCTTAAGCAACTTTGCCCGCTTAGTCGGTAAAAAACATAGCGCAGGCATGTCCGTTGCTGACATGACAGCGGATCAAGAATTGTTAAAGGCCGTAGCTATTTATCCTATCTATCGCGATAGACCTGAGTTGATCAAATATAATATTATACAATTGATCGAGTTAGAGTTTCGTCCAGCTTATGTCATTGATAGCAAAGCTTTACAAGCTTATGAAGGTCAATATCAAGCAAATGATGGTAACCTTCTCGAGGTCAGTGTGAACAATGGCCTCTTGTTTGTAATGCAAGAAGGCAAATTTAATTTTGCGCTTAGTCCTCTGTCGCCTGAAAAGTTTGAACTTAAAGGACGTACAGACTCTTCCCACATGCTGTTTCATTTCTCTGTCGATGGACAAGTAACTGGCATTTCGCCCAAAATGCCAAAAGACAGTTATTATGAAAAGCGGATCCCTGCCGTAATACATCAAAAAATTTAGTGGTGGGGCAAGGAAATGTATGGGGTCAAGTTTTTTGATCAACAAACTGATTAAGGGTCAGGTAAAAGACTAAATAGCTGTAATCTGAATACCTCTTTTAGTTAAGTAATTTGGTTTATAAGTCGTTAATTGCTTGAGGATTTTCGCTTTTTTAAACTTAAAGTTTTTTGATCAAATTGTATTTGCAGAGGTATCTTATCCTTCCAAGCGGCGACATGAATATGAGGACTCCGAGAATAGCCATTGTTACCTACCTTGGCTACTTTTGCTCCAGCTTTGACTTTTTGACCTTCTCTTACAATTACATCAACTACATGTGCTAACAAAATTCTGGTATTGTCAGGTTTTTTAAATACTATCGAACTAGCTCTTCCCGGGGTCATGATCCCTGGTTTGTTTGTTACAGGATTAATGTGAACTTTTTCGATGGTACAATCACAAGGCGCTAAAACGTCCTTTTTATAACCAAACCAATCTGTATTCTCAAACCCTTTGGAAGTATAAGATCGCATAAAATAGCGATCGGATTCGCCTATAAACTCTTGTATTATACAGTCTGACCCGAGAGCATCTCCTAAACTTTTAAATTGGCCATCCCAGTGTTCGAAACATGCAAATGACTCTTGATGCAGTGCATGAATTTTCACTGAATCAGCGGCAATTGCCACATGTGGGATTAACAAGGCGACTCCTAAAACTAAATACTTCATTATTACTCCAATTATGCCTAACAATTTACTAGCGTACGATGGGACATTTGTCTTCACCATAACAGCGCGTTTAAATTTTTTACCTGGTGAGGTCGGGTCACTGATCCTGCAATCCTAAGCTCCTCCTTTACAAAAATTTTCCTCTACATAATTACCGCCACTCAATAGGATCGTTATTCGGTCACTATCTTCAATCATTTTGTCGTTACCGTTACTGCTGGGCGAAAATCGAGCGGCGATTATCGCGGGTTATGAAGGAGGTGGCAAAACCAATTGATTTTTAACCACAGCCTTGAGAAGCAGGTATGTTGACAATAGACATTATTCAAACGCTTGTTTATCGTTCAACAAATTTGACTCAAAACTTTTCTAAATCTCTGATTTTTGTCTGATATACCGTTCAACTTTTTCTCTGTCTTCGTCACAGTTAAAAATTGAAAACGGCACTATAAATACTGATGACATGTTTTCAAATAACAAGATGAAATTATTGCCAAAGTATACTTTGGCTAAACTGGTATACAATCGCTTACTTGAATTACCATTAGACTTGAAATGGATAAAATATTTCTCCGTAAATTCATATCTGCTTTGCACAAAATCATTCGCATTTAACTTGTTTTTGGTAATGAAATACGGTGATATGACCAATGGAAACAGAGCGAAAACGACTAGTAATGTTTGTAAAGGCAACCAGGCCGTGTATAAGGCAAAGCTACCTAACGCATAGTATCCCCAAATACCGGCGATAAAAATGGCAACTATCAATATGGCGATAATCACAAATAGTACTTTGTAATTGCCCAGAGCAAAACTTCTCATAATTTTTGTATATAACGCATGGCTCAAAACAAACTTTTTTGTTGCGCTAACTTCTTCCCTATTCATTGAAACCGGCATATCAGTATTTGGATTTATTGGTATATTCTATACACAAAAGGTAGTCAGCTGCAAAGCCAAAATGTTTATTTGACCTTTTAAAAAGTGGTTTGAAAAATATCCATAAGGGAACCTGACTTGTGTACGAAATTGCCACATTAGTTAGCACGAGTAAAAATGACTTGCTAACATCCTCCAGAAAAGGGTTATATATCACCATCCGTTTTAGACCGACATGACAAACATGACCACCACGACCAAAAAGCTTGGGCTTTGTGCCGCTGCGACCATTACCCCCAATGCCGATGGGGTATTGTTGCAATCCGACCTTGGCGATTTTCAATTACATGGTCAGGATGTCGGCCAATTTATCAGCCATATTTGTCCGTTATTACAAGGGCAGCACGACGAATCAGAAATTTGTCTGGCCTTGCCTGACTATGATGACGACAGCATTAAAGCAGTATTAGATCTGCTGCAACAAAAAGGCTTGATTGAATTTGTCGAGCCGAATCGCGAATTTGCGCCCCCTTGGTCGACCCACGAACGGTGTTTGCAAGCG
>JABSOG010000889.1 GCA_013216025.1 Algicola sp.
AAGACAAAAAGCAGTGGATCACCGACCAATTGGCCACGGTGAATGCCGATGTAATAGGTTTTCAAGAAGTGTTTAGTGTTGATGCCTTGCGAGCGCTAACGGCGGCTGCCGGATACAGCGAATTTGCCGTAGTTGACCAGCCTACGCAAAAGGATGATACCAACGTACACTACTCCCCCGTGGTGGCGCTGGCGTCAAAACATCCGATAAAAAATGTTCAAGCCGTGGCAGTGGCCGAGCACCTGCTGCCACATTTACCCATAGCACCAGGGTTCAAATTCAGTCGACAAAACATCAGAGCAGTAGTCACCCTGCCCGAGTTGGGTGATACCACGGTTTATGTTGCCCATTTAAAGTCAAAACGAGCCGACCAACCGAGCACCGCCACCAACCCCCCAACGACCATCAGCGAAACCGTATTTAATGCCGCCGTAGGCACATCGCTGGGCCAATCGGGCGCCATGATCCAGCGCACGGTTGAAACCAGCATGATATATCACGATGTTATCAGCCAACTTAGAGAAGACCCCAACGCCCCGATTATCGTCATGGGCGACATGAACGACACCGCCCACAGCGTCGCAATCGACGCCCTAACCAACCAAAACGCCCACTATGATTTAGACGGCACTTGGTCTGACGAACACAAACTAGCGATGTACCAATCCAAACTTTATGACGCCTACCCGCTAACGCCCAACCAACAGGGCGGTCAACGTCCTTCGACACATTTTCATGACGGCAACGGCTATGTGGTCGACTTTATTTTTATTTCAAACGCCCTGAACAGCGAAAACCCCGCCAGCATTGCTAGCCCTATCAAATACAAAGTTATCAATGGTCACCTAAAGGCCAATGGTGATGCCGACCAGCAACAATCTGATCATGCATTGGTTGTGCTTTCTTTACAGGTGAGAGTTTGAGGTAAAGCCTTGTCCCGTGCTAACGGTTCGGATAGCTAGGGTACACGCCCGTTTTACACACAGCGCGTAATTTTTAGCAAAATACCATAGACCAAAACGAACAAATACTATACACTCCGCACTTATATTTTTTGATGGGAGCCATTCCCATCGCCGTAGAAATATCTCAAATTCATTGGAAGATTAATTAGTATTACGGAACGTCGTTAGCCTGGCAGTTCATTCAATTTAAACAAAATATTTATCATCGCTGGTAAATTTCTGCATGCGCCTTATTACCGACTTTAGGTTTTAGGCATCGTGCTGAGCTGGAGGTAAAAGAAAAATGAAACTACTTAAAACACCCAAAGCACTCTCTGGGGCACTGGTGCTGGCACTAGCCACCGCAGCCGGTAGCTTAGGCGTAAGCACTGCTCACGCTGAAAACTGGATTCCCATTGCTAGCGGCGACATGTTGATATTTATACCCGGTATACAGTTTGAAGCGACCAAAATCTCTTACAGCGATTATCAATTAAGTTGGATTGAACAGAGCGGTGCCACCAGTTACAAAATTGAACGACTAACCATTGACCAAGACGTAGTACAAACCACAGCCTTGCCCCCGACCAAATGGGCGTTAGTCGATGAAGTGACCACCTCTTCTGTTGTGCAACACCACAACATCACCTCATTTGAACTCGGTGGCCATCAGACTTATCGACTGTCAAGTTGTGTACAAACGACATGTACTGAACTTGATACCGTCAGCTTTTTGCTGCTCTCTGCTGATATGCCCAACACTATGGTGCAAAATCTTCAAGAAGATTTGACAGCCACTGCCACCGCACATTTGACGCTTAAAGGCGGGTTAACCAGTGCCCGTAACGCCAATGGCAAAGGCAAAGGCAATGACACCGCCAATGGAAATGGCAACGGCAACGGCAACAATAATGGGAACCCAACAGACAACCCTTATGCCAATGGTTTTGGTTACAGTATGACCACCGGCCATGAAAACCCTTGGGGCAACCGCAATGAAAACGCTGGCGACAACGGCCATAACGGTCCTAATGCCCTAAGTAGTCCTGACACCACTGTGGTGACCAGTGCAACCATCGAGTTGGATGGTTCTTACAATACTTTCCTAACTTGGGATGAAGTAGAAGACGCAACCCATTATTACGTTGCCATCACCACCAAAAACGAAGATGGCGACATTAAAAAAACAGGTTTAAGAAACTATGTTATAGAAGAGTTGGCTTTATCAAGAACGTATAAACTCAAAATGGCTTACGGCGATTACGCTTTTAAAGTTTACGCTTGTGAGAGCAATAACAACAAGAACGAAGTCGCACGCTATAATGCAGCGCCAGAAGGTACGCTTGACTGGAATGACCTTAACTTCGAAAGAGGGGTTTGTGGTGCCGCAATCGAAGAAGTCACGATAGAGCATAATCGGCTTTTTGATACCTCAAGGCAAGCCAGGCTAGTCGCCCTTATGCTAAAAGACGACGTACCAGTGGGTGGTGGTTCTGAGCCAACCTATAGCACCGCCGTTAACGCCAATGGCATTATCGAACAAAACAAATCATTCAGATTAGAATGGTATTTACCAACTAGTATAGGTTTATTGAAACAGATTGAAGTCTATGGCGAGCTCAGAGGGTCTTTGGGTGTATTTCCTTACACGACTGATTTAACGGCAATCGACTTATTCACAATCAACCTCAGTACAGACTTGAGTGTTGCACCGCACATGATACCTGGGCGCGAATATTGTTATAAAATAGTCACCAAATACAATGTGCTTGATCAACAAGGTCAAATAGCGAAGTATCCGGATGGAAGCGAGTATCTGGTTACTGGAGAGATTGCCCGCGTAGAGCCTTATCAATGTATAAAAGTCGGTAATGCTCCTGTGTTGAGCGCTCCTCAAAACCTCTCTATTATGACGCAGGTCAGCACAGAAGATAACAAAGCTCACCATTTCAGCTGGGACGGTGTTGCCGGCGCAGATCACTACAAGCTAGACCGCGAGTTGGGTAGCGGTACAGGTAACTGGTCACCGGTTTATTTAGGCAAAGACACCCAAAGCATTCAATATTTGCCCCTAGAAGGTAATGAAGGATTCAGGATCAGTGCTTGTGACACCAACGGCGTATGTGGTAACTACTCCAGATTATACTTTTGGGCTTACAACACGTTTTTGACCAATTACGCAGAAACTTACAAGACGCCAAATTGCCTGATGACGCCAGCAACAGCAACCCCCGGACAGTCGATAGATGTGTTGTGGTGTACGCCACACGATACCACGGTCACGCAATACAAATTGACCAATTCAGTCGACGCTGGCGCCACAACGATAAACGTAGCAGACGTAGTTCAAACCAATCAAGACCTCAACTACGTGGTTACCGCAGCGTTGACACAAGGCCACAACTATTGCTTCACTATCTCTGCATTAGTAAACAACACATGGTATCCACGCGAAGAACAAGCCTGTACACAAGTGAGCATGGGCACGCCGGGTAAACCGACCATCACCGTAACTAACGCCACCAAAGGCGACTTTACCTTAGCTTGGGCGAAGCAAGACAACACTGCCTGGTACCAAGTACAAGAAGCGTTTTGCGGTAGCAGTTGTAGCAACCTGACTGAAACCGACT
>JABSOG010000890.1 GCA_013216025.1 Algicola sp.
CCGTTGCAACACATTGGGCGCTACCACCACATCAGGCCAAACTGCGTCGACCAGCGTTTGATGTGGCACCACCTCACCTTGATGCTCAGCCAAAACCAGCAACACTTGCAGGATTTTGGGCTCCATGCTCACGATGTTGTCTTGGTCGATAATTTGCGAGCGACTTAAATCGACTCTAAAATTGCCGACATTGAAGGTTTTCATTGAATAGGTTCCATCGATATTGAGCCAAAGGCCTTATTATATATTAGCGTATCTATTTGATTTTAAAGGCATCAATGATACATCAGTTATACATCAGGGTTATTTTATGCTTTTTGGGTGGGGTTTGCCCATACTCGGCGTTCAGTTTTATTCACCGACGAGAAATTTGATGAGCAGTAAAAGCGTTATATTTATCCTGATCAGCTTTTTAATGCTGGCCATGCCAGTACAAGCAACAGAGCAAACCGAATTGATTTACGCCAAACGGCACATGCTGCATTCAAAGATATTGAATGAAGACCGTGAAGTCGAGGTGTATTTGCCGCCAAGCTATCACCATTCGGGCCCAGGGCATGATTATCCGGTGATCGTGGTGATTGGCGGTGAAAGCTTTTTTAGAACCGTCAGTGGTATCGTCGAACACCTCAGTGACGTTAGCCGTATGCCCGAATCCATTGTCGTTGGCCTGCCCAATAATACCGGCAAAGGTTTGCAAATGTTGCCCAAAATAGTCGGTGATGATGGCAAACCTTTTATACCCGACTCAAAGGCCGACGAATATATTCAGTTCTATCAACAAGAACTTTTCCCGCATCTTGAAAGCACTTATCGGGTAGCAAAATTCAGAACCCTTATCGGCTGGTCAAACCAAAGTGCTTTTGCGCTGCATGCATTTGTTAAAGCGTCTGAGTTGTTTCAAGCGACCATTGCCATCGCCCCGTTTTTAAAACACGGCTACAAAGTGGGTGACACCTTTGTTGATGCCATTGCCAAGCCTTATAGTAAAACACCCAACCGCAAAGCCTGGTTATATGTGGGCATGAGCCAAAGCGATGTTGAATCGAACCCACAGGGCAAAGTGAGTCTGCAAAACCTGCAACAGCAATTGTCGCCTTTCACTGAAAAACACTTAACCCTGAAAACTGAGGTGCTGGCTGGCGAACATCATTTTTCAATGACGTTGCCCGCAGTGATGTCGGCGTTTGATATGATTTACCCAAGGGAAAAATTCATAGCCGTGAACTTTAGCCGAGAAGTGATAGGTGAGCCGGGCGAAACGGTGGCCAACATTGATGCGATTTTTAATAAATTGTCGGCAGATTACGGATTTAAAACCTATCCGCTGGAACATAAGCTGGGTTTTATTTGTCGCCGCCTTATCAGGCAAAAGCGCTTTGATGATGCCAAAGCGGTGATTAAACGCTGGCGTGAAATCTACCCAAAATCACCAGAATATCAAACCTATTTACAGCAAACCAAGAAAGCAAATTAATGAATCAAACCTTTAACCTGATAATCACCCGAGGTCTTGAGGGTCACTACTACCGGCTGGTCTGAGGTGTTTTTCCAATACCAGCCGTGCACACCATCAAACGGCACCGTCATTGCACCCTTCATTTCGTCAGCCGTGGCCAAGGTGTAACTTAAAAAATAACCGGTAGTGTCGCCTTTGGGTTCGCCATGAAAATCAAAATGCAGCGGCACCCCTTCGCTGGTCCATTCATAGTTTATTTGCGCGTATTGGTTCATGGTGAATTTGTACTCGACACCTCGGTGGGCAGGCACAATCACGGTGGCGACGTCTTCTTGAGTCTCACCTGCTTTGGCTTGCGTGGTGGTGGGCATCGCTGGTACTTTGTCGGTTAAAGCGGTTGGTGGTGCTGTTAATACCGTCAAACCCAATAATTTACCAGTACCGGTTGGGTCAGATTGAAATTCGGCAGGTAAAACGATGGTCACAAAAATAACAGCGGCCAGCGTCAGCGCACCCGCGAGTGCTTTAAGTAGAGTGCTTTTGGAATGCAGCGGTATACTGGTTTCATTCATGTCAGTTTGGTTCATTATTGTTATCCTTATTCTTTCTTAAAAAGAGCGCTAAAGCAAAAAATAGCCAGTGAGTTGAAACATGATCAGCAAAAAACCGCCGCTCATCAGCAGTGTATTCGACACCGTCGAAAAGCGAATGAAGTTGTCTGAACGTCGCCAAAATCCCAGCAAAATGAGCACAAAGGTCAGCGCAAAAATTTGCCCCAGCTCAACCCCAATATTAAAAGCAATGAGGTTTTGCATTAGTCCATCTTTGCCGAATTCAAATTGTTGCAGCTTGCCCGCCAGACCAAAACCATGAAACAGGCCAAAAATCAGCACCGCTGCTTTGGTATTGGGTTGAAATCCGAGTTTTTTGAATCCGCCAAGGTTATCAAACCCCTTATAAACCACCGACAAGCCGATAATGGCATCGATAAGATAAGGATTGGCTTGTATGTCGTATAACACGCCAAACAGCAGCGTAAGACTGTGACCCACGGTAAACAAGCTGACGTAAATTAGAATGTCTTTGGCGCGATATAAAAAGAACAAAACGCCCACCAGAAACAACAGGTGGTCGTAACCGGTGACCATATGTTTGGCACCAATATACAAAAACGGGATGATGGCGATACCATCGTTGCTTTGCAAAAACGCTTTGGTACCATCGTCTACATCGTGGGCGAACAGTGAGAATGACAGTAAAAAGGTGCTGATTAGTAGCAGAAATTGCCAAGGGCGGTTTGATTTAGTCATTTATTGTTTTTCGACTCTGTAAATGGTGCAGTGAATTGACTTGTTCTAGGGCCTGTTGATCTTTCGAATTAAGTCGCAATCTCATTGTTTGTGCGCGCATTTTACCCCAGTAAATTGAAACCAACAAATTTTTCATCTATTGCGTTGTACACGTAATACTAAAGACAGTTTGAGCTGAGGTTTTACGCCTCCATAATCAATGGATCGTTGGCAATGAAAAATTAGGCTAGTGTTATGCCTATTTATTTTAGTTAGTCCAGTCTTATGCCTACTTATTGGTGTTAGTCTAGTGTTATGTCTATTTATTGGTTTTAGTCTAGTGTTATGTTTATGGCATCATACTATTTGATTCTAAAGTCTTCACCTCATCAACAAGGTACTCATATGGCCAAATTGCATTTTAGCAAAAATACCGATGAATCTAGAAAGCTATCGGCAATGGTGCAATCTGGTCATCTTAAACGGCTCTACAAAGGTGTCTACACCGATGCGGCTGTGGTCGAAATTGAAAAAGTCGTGTTGTCTAAGTGGTTCGATATCGTCAATTACTTAATGCCATCGGCGATTGCTGCTTTTCGGACGGCGCATGAACTGGTGCCAATTGATAATACGGTGTTTGTCGTCGATGATGTCCGTAAAAGACGAAATGTCACTATCTTTGGCATATTGACTATTGTCGTTATCCCCGGCAACACACAAGAGCTTAGTGAGCCATTTGTACCTCAGATGCACCGCTCGAATCCAACCCGACAATATCTTGAAAATCTGGCGAGTGCTCGTGGCAAGCTTAAAAAGTCGTTAG
>JABSOG010000891.1 GCA_013216025.1 Algicola sp.
ATGATAAAAACAAGGTAAATAATGCAAGCACAATTCGAAGGGTCATATTTGGTATATCCTTATAACAAAGATAAATGGGGTTCTATTGCAGCGCAGGCACTAAAACATTGTTGTCACGCCGCTGATCCAGCACCTGATAGAAGGGATCTATGGCGATATGTGTGGGTTGGTGTGCAACCGTCCAACTTAAACAGTTGCCTTCATGCTGGACTGGCACTTGGGTCAGTTTCAACACTGAGCTATCCTCCCCTGCCCCGGTCAGGTTATCAGGATGCTCACTGAACACACCCAACCATGCCTTGGTAGTCGTGGTCATGGCAGTGCTGTTGCCGAGTCCGTCTTCTGTGGTTTGACGGGTTTGCAAGCAAACATCAACTTTATACTGACCATTGTCGGTTGGTTGAAAGCTTGCCGAGGTTACAGACAGGTCGTCGATAACAATCTGTTTTAACCAACGGTCAATCGCCGCATAGTTATCTGCTGTAGTCGCCCTTTTCAACGCCTCA
Organism: Algicola sp.; assembly: GCA_013216025.1. Taxonomy (GTDB): domain Bacteria; phylum Pseudomonadota; class Gammaproteobacteria; order Enterobacterales; family Alteromonadaceae; genus JABSOG01. Next base: position 507 of record JABSOG010000891.1, read on the forward strand.
ATAAAGTCCAGCGTTGTCGCAGGCGGTTGCGGATAATGGTGATTTTTTATGAGTCGGCGCAGCGCTTGGTTAATCGCGTCTTCTCCCAAAGTGTGTTTAAGCGCATACATGGCGACCGCGCCCTTGCTATAAATCAAATGTTTGGCGTCGGCCCGGTACAAAGGCAACTCGTGCTCACGGCTATAACCTCGACCGTTAAAATAACGGGTATGTTCGTATTTCATCAATCGCCGCACATATTCCTTACCATATTGTTGTTCCAGCATCACCAGTTCGGTGTATTTGGCCAGGGTTTCGACCAATACCATGTCACCTTCGATTTTGGCGCTGTTCAATCCATATCCCCACCACTGGTGGGATACCTCATGGGCCGTTCGGCGATAAACGTGATCAAAAGCCGCTTTATTGGTCAAGTCAGTCGCAAAACCCTGATGTTCGGATATTAAAATGGTTTGTGCCATGGCGTAACCAGACAGCCCCAAGTTTCTAGGGACTTCGAGCAACCGCAATTGAGTGGCCCCATATCGGCCAAAGTGTTGATTGCCGTAACGCAGCGTGGCACTCATGGTATTCAGTGTATGTGCCACATTATTCTGGTGTGCCGCGAGATAATAAACCTGTAGTTCAATGCCATCGACCTTTTTGGCGGCGATCTCATAGCGTCCAGACAGGTAACCGATCACATTTCTAATGGGTTTGGCTGTTTGATAGTGATAGTAGTTGCGGCCGTCATGTTGCCAGTGCTTGATTAATTTACCCGGTGCAATGGCCACTTCATCGGCTGTAGTAGACAATACGGTTTCAAAATCGACCCTATCATAATCAGCCGAAAAATCGCCTTGTGCCTCAACAATGGCCTGCTCCAAAGATAATTCGGGTGCCAGTGCTGGCAGCCCCTGCTGCTGTCTTAATGTGGGGGATTTTAGCTGATAATGCGGATTAAAACCAAAAAATGGCATGTATCTCAGCGATTGCACATAACTAAAACCGGGTGTGATCAGGTTAGTGGGCTGCAATCCCAAATAGCCATTTTGTTCTTGACCGGCGGTGAAGCTCATCTGTAAGCGCTCACCGGTCTGCATTAGTTTATTTAACTTAAACAAATACTGACCATATCTGGTGTCGTGACGGACCAGCGTTGCGCCGCTGATTTTAACGTGCTGAAAATGGACGGTGGTATTGGTACTCACCAAAATCTCACTTAACGACTCTGTGTGGGGATTAACCAACGTATAGTCTGCTACCATTTTATAACGGTGTTGCCCGGGGTAAAACGCCATGTTGGTTTTAATAGCGGTGACTTTAGGGCTGGGCAAATGCTGATATTGCCCATAATTGTGCTCATAACCCACGCGCCAGTTGATGCGGTCGTTGGATGATTGATAATGGGCAATTTCATTGGTCTGATAAAATACCGAGCGGGCAAAGAAACCGGATGCCAATACTGCAACAATCAGCAAAACCTTACCTTGGTAGCCCCATTGTTTACCGGCTAGAATCATTCGTTGTTTTAAAGACACAGCCACACCACGTCGATATAAACCGTAACCCAATAACAGCATAATGGCAGACAGGCTGAGCCAGTATTTTATATAACCGTTAAAGGCCTCAGCGCTAGGTCCAAAGCCGATAAGATCAGAATATTGCATTAATGGACTGGTAGAGAACTTAAACATGCCATGCTCAAGCCCCAGTTTGTCACCTACAGAAGTTGTCGTCAGGATCACCAAGGCAAAACTGAGGGTCATGCCGATAAATTTGTTGGCGCTGATACTGTGTATAAACAGGCAAAGTGTGGCAATACAGGCCATAGGCAAACCTGAATAATAATACAGCGACAGATAAACCATCCATTGTATCTCACCGCCGTAAAGCCATTGCAAACCGGCTGAAGCCCCAATCGCCACAGTGATAAAAGTCACGGGAAGCAACAGTAATGCCAGCAATCTGGCAAAGAACAAACTGCTATTGGCCACTGGGCTGGCATGAGTGAAGCTGGCGGCATTAAGCTGGTCATCACGCCAGGCCATTTCGGCGCTAAAAAAGACCACAAATAGGGTTATAAAGCGGGGTAAAAGACTAGATTGAAAACGCCACAAAGCCTCGGCGGTACTCTGGCTAGGCGTGGAACCTAGGCTTTCGAGGTAAGAAAAACCGCTGATAATTTCACTAACCAGCACAAATAACCAAAAAATCAGCACCGCACCAAATACCCGGGTTTTGAGGGTGGTGAAATATTCCAGCTTGCATTGTGAGACAAAAGCCAGCCAATTAGCCTTAAATCCGCTGTTTGGCTGCACCGGTCGATACGCGATCGCGACCAGAGTGGCGGACTGTGTCACAGCGGTTTTAACGCTTAAGCCTTTTTTTGGCTGATCTAACTTAAATTCAAACTTGTAATAACACAGCGCAAAAATAGCCACTGACAGTGACAATACCACTATCCGGTTAATTAGCAGCATTGAGCCTAACTCTAAAAATTGGTTGTTGCGTTGCGCTGGGTTCCAGTATTTTACCTGCTCAAAAAACGCGGTGGCACCATAGGGATCAATCCCGGAAAATAGCTGTTGTAGAAGTTCGTTGACCACAGCTGGGCTGGCCATCAACGGCGAACCGGCATACATCGCCAATAATTGATAAAGTAAAAAAAGCACGCTGGCAGCGACATAAACAGCGATATTTTTTTTAAAAAATAAACCCACCGCAAATAATGTACTCGACAATAAAACAATACCCGGCAATATCAACACCAATACTGGCCAAAGGATAACCCCTGTGGTGTATAAAATGCCAAGAGTTACCGTCTCTGACAATAACAATCCCACCAATATCCCCAGAGCTCCAGCCATAAATACCAGACAACTCATCACCACCAGCCCCAACCATCTCGATAATAAGTAGTGCAATTTTTTAACCGGTGTACTAAAGATCAACTCAGTCATACCAGCATTGCGGTCCCTGACAATGGCATTGCCGGTAAACGCGCTGACCAAAAATGGCATTATCATCATCGCCATGGTGCAGATGATGCTAGTGACGTTAAAAGGACCGGCCACTAAGATA
>JABSOG010000892.1 GCA_013216025.1 Algicola sp.
GTCGGTGAAGGCACCGGGCTGGGTTTGTCAATTTCGTTTGGTATTGTGCAAAAGCATGGTGGCGCGTTGACTGCTGAGTCTGAGCTTGGCAGTGGCAGTGTGTTAACCCTGACTTTGCCACTTTAACTTTTACAATTAAAAAGGCGGTTTTGTCCACTTTTTAGCCATGCCTTTTGTCATTTTGGACTATGCTTACGAATAAATCGGTATAATCATCAGAGATCCCGCCCTTTGCCTCAATACATCATCCTGTTTTTATTGATTTTTTCTTCATTTGTCCTAGCTTCAAAGCCCATCACTCGTTTTGAGCATCTGAGCATTAAAGATGGGATGTCACAAAGTGTGGTGTATAGTATCATCCAAGACAGTAAAGGATTTTTGTGGTTTGCCACCGGAGACGGCCTGAACCGTTATGACGGTTACGGTTTCAAAGTATTTCATCACGACCCACAAAACCCGGCCTCAATTTCAAACAACTTAACCACCACCCTCTATGAAGACTCGAAAGGCCTGTTGTGGGTCGGTACTCGGGGCGGCGGGTTAAACGTGTTTAACCCCAGTACCGAAAGTTTTTCTCATTTCACCCACAACCCATCAGACCCCAACAGTTTAAGCCACGACAGCGTTCGTTCATTTTTTGCCGATAACCAAGGTTTCTTTTGGATTGGTACCGATGGCGGCGGATTAAATCGATTTGATCAAACTTCGCAACAATTCAAACGTTTTAGCCACCAGTCAACAGACCCCAACAGCCTCTCTAACAACAGAGTCTTTGCTATTGAGGGCGATGGCGAAGGCAATCTATGGCTCGGCACCGCTGGTGGCCTTAACCATTTTGAACCAAGCCGACAAAAATTCACTCATTACACTCATCAGCCATTCAACCCAAACAGTTTAAGCGATGACAGCGTATACACGCTTCATCAACACACCAGCGGACTACTTTGGGTAGGCACCGGTAATGGACTCAACCGTTTTGATAAGCAAAGTCGGCGTTTTGAGCGATTTAAACATAACAGTAATAATGCGCACAGCATTAGCCACAATGACATTAAAAGCCTCTTTGAAGACAGCAAAGGCATTTTGTGGATTGGCACTCAAAGTGGCGGACTAAATAAGTATGTACGGGCGCAAAACAACTTTGTCCATTTTAAGAATTATACAGGAGAGCCATACAGTCTCAGTGGCGATACTATTTTGTCAATTTTTGAGGATAACCGGGGCGTACTGTGGTTTGGCTCTTTTGGCAATGGCGCAAACAAGCTCGACAGGCAAAAACAACGCTTTGGCCACATCAATCGCCAGCCATCACAATCTAACAGGTTAAGTCATAATACGGTACTTTCCATTCACAAAACCCGCGATGAAACCTTGTGGATTGGTACCGTTGAGGGATTGAACCAATACAACAGCCGATTACCGGGATTTATCCAATTCAAACACCAGCCCGACAACCCGGCCAGCTTGAGCCACAACCAAGTCTGGTCCACCATTGAAGATGATGAAGGGTTTGTGTGGGCTGCGACTCATGGCGGAGGACTCGACCGATTCGATAGCGTGACCCAGAGTTTTGTTCATTTTAAGCATCTGCCTGATGACCCCACCAGTTTGAGCAACAACATTATTCGTCGCATTTTTAAAGATAAACAAGGCAATATCTGGATTGGCACCGAAGGCGGTGGCATTAACCGTTATCACCCGTCAAATCAATCTTTCAGCCACTACCGACACGACATCAATGACCCTCAAAGCCTCAGCCACGACATTGTTTACACCTTTTTTGAGGACTCAAAAGGTTATCTGTGGATTGGCACCGAAGGTGGACTCAACCGGTTAGATGTCAGTACGGGTTTGTTTACTCGCTATCAATACAATAAAGCCGTCTCCCACAGTTTGAGCCATAATTTTATCTCATCCATTCATGAAGACACACAGGGTAGCTTGTGGGTCGCCACCTTTGGTGGTGGGCTGAACAAGTTTGATGAACTTAACGGCAACTTTACCCGCTATAGACAAAAAGATGGATTGGCCAACGATACCATTAACGCCATGATTGAAGACCAACAAGGTTATTTATGGCTCAGCACCAACAAGGGCCTGTCCAAGTTTAATTTGGACAAGCAGACCTTTAAAAATTACGATGTCAACGATGGCTTGCAAAGCAATGAATTCAATCTTGGCGCGAGTTTTAAAAGTGACGATGGCGAGCTGTTTTTTGGTGGTGTAAACGGTTTTAACCGCTTTTATCCTCAGAATATCAAAGACGATACCGAAGTACCCACCGTGGTGCTAACAGATTTTTTGGTCGCCAACCAAAGCGTCACGATAAAACCCACAACCCAACAAGACAGCAAAACATTTAGCCTGCCTATGAATATCGACGCTTTAAAGCACTTAACCCTGACCCATCGCCAGAATTTAATCACCTTTGAATTTGTCGCTTTACATTTTGCCAACCCGATGAAAAATCGTTACGCCTATCAATTGGTTGGTCAAGATGAAGACTGGATTCATACCGATGCCAAACACCGCCGCGCCACTTACACTAATCTGGCCGATGGCGATTATGTTTTCAGGGTAAAAGCCAGTAACAAAGATGGTTATTGGAATGAACAGGGCAAATCGTTAAACGTCACCATTTTACCGCCGCCGTGGAAATCCTGGTGGGCTTATTGTTTTTATGTTCTATGTGTTGTCGCGGTGGTGACCGCCTTTGTCCGTGTCCAACGAAAAAATGTCGTTCAGGAGCGCGCCATCAATGTACAGCTCAAACAAGTGAACACACTCAAAGACGAGTTTTTGGCCAATACCTCTCATGAATTACGAACGCCGTTGAATGGCATTATCGGACTGGCCGAATCATTAATCGATGGCATTGGTGGACCGTTGTCAAAAACCTGCAACAGTAACTTGTCGATGATTATCTCAAGCGGCAAACGCTTGTCCAATCTGGTCAACGACATATTGGATTTTTCAAAACTGAAAAACCACAACCTGACATTGGACATCCATCCGGTAGACCTGCACAGTATGGCTGAAGTGGTTTTAACGCTGTCGAGACCACTGCTTGGCGATAAAGACTTGAAGCTGGTCAACGCGGTCCCCACCGAATTATCTCATGCCTTGGCAGATGAAAACCGGTTGGCCCAAATCTTCCACAACCTGATTGGCAATGCCATAAAATTCACCGAGTCTGGCACGGTGACAGTAACGGCTGAAACAGTAAATAAAGGAATCAATAACAGCAATAACAGCAATAACAAAAGCCCCATTAGCGACACCATAAAAATCAGCGTAAGCGACAGCGGTATCGGCATTGCTAAAGACCGCTTCGACATCATTTTTGAGTCATTTGAACAGCTTGAAAGCCATACTGAACGAAATTACAGCGGCACCGGATTAGGCCTTGCGGTGACCCGTCAGTTGATTGAATTGCATGGCGGGCACATCAGCGTAACATCCGAACCCAACCGAGGTTCAACGTTCAGCTTTACCCTGCCCTTGTCTGACGAAAAAGCCACCGCTCACAACGAAGTTGCCCATTTGCACTTGCGTGATGAACAG
>JABSOG010000893.1 GCA_013216025.1 Algicola sp.
TGTCAGCCAAAATTTGCCGAGTCAACTCCCACGCTATATTCATCAGCACCCTGGCGCTGGGTTATGTAGCGGTGATTTGGCTGGGTCACAACAAATACATGCTGTACGGCTTGATGGCCTTTTTGGGCATAGGTTGGGCGGCGGTGATCAGCCTGCCGTTTGCCATCATGTCAGAAAAAATCGAGCAATCGCGAATGGGGCTGTATATGGGCTTATTCAACCTGTCGGTGGTGTTGCCACAGTTATTGGTGAGCCTTGGCATCGGTTTGTTTATCAGCAAAGCCGCTGATAAAGGGCTGGTTTTTCAGGTGAGCGCGGTGGCGCTGGCAGTCTCGGCTGTAGCTTGGTTCATGGTCCGTGAGCATGAATCTGTGGCGCAGACAGATGAGCAGTCATCGATAGTTGAGTCGACCTCGTAACGTGTATTCCATACGTAATTTGTTCGTGCACTCCATGCACGACATCCATAAAAGATGAGTAAAAACATGTCGTTAACAAATAAAACAGCAGTAGTCACCGGCGCCAGCAAAGGTCTCGGCCGAGCAATAGCCAAACGTCTGGCCCAAGAAGGCTGTAACTTGGCCCTAGTTGCCAGAAGCGCCGAAGCCTTGTCGCAACTCGCCGACGAACTGGCCACTCCTCTTACCACGGGAAGCGGCATAAAAGCCCAAGGATTTGCCTGCGACTTAAGCTGCACCGAGTCACTTTTTAAGTGCGTTGATCAAATTAAGGGCACCTTCGGCAGTGTAGACATTCTGATCAACAACGCTGGCACCGGCTTTTACAAACCCTTTATCGATCACAGCCCGGCAGAGCATGACGCCATTATCGACGTCAACATTAAAGCGGCCATTCATTTAACCTATGCCTTATTGCCACAAATGCTCGAAAAGCAGCAAGGCCAAATCATCAATATTGCGTCTGACTTGAGCACCCGACCGTTGGCCAATATGGCGGTTTATGCCGCCAGCAAGTTTGCTTTACGTGGTTTTAGCCTTAGCCTGCTTAAAGAAGTTAAAAACCAAGGCATTAAGGTGTCGCTGCTAAATCCGGGCATCATCGATACGTGTTTCAACAACAATACCCCGGGCAATCAACCCGCTCAGCAGGCGTTGCAACCAGACGCATTGGCTGAAACTGTTTTACAGCTGCTGACCCAACCACAATTTCAACTGATAGACGAACTGACTGTCCATCCCCAGCTACAGGATTTCTAAATGTTAAAGTATGCTTTGCCCGGCCTGCTGGCCCTGAGTGTGACAGCTTGTGTCCCCTCAACTGAATCGACGCCCAAAGCCTCTCATGAAGCGAAAGGAAAGCCAGTTGTTTATCAAGTGTTTACCCGCCTGTTTGGCAACAAAAACACTACCAACAAACCTTGGGGCACCAAGGCCGAAAACGGCGTGGGCAAATTCAACGACTTCACCGATGTAGCGCTTAAAGAAATCAAAGCCATGGGCGTGTCGCACGTATGGTATACCGGCGTGCCGCACCATGCGGTGGTAGGCGACTACAGCGATTTGGGCCTTAGCCAAGACGACCCTGATGTGGTTAAGGGCAGGGCGGGCTCGCCGTATGCCATCAAAGATTATTACAACGTAAACCCCGATTTGGCCGTAAACCCCGCCAATCGTCTGCAAGAATTCGAAGCCCTAATAGCGCGCACCCACAACAACGGTATGAAAGTGATCATCGACATAGTGCCCAACCACATTGCGCGTGGCTATCAATCGGCAAGCAAACCGGCAGGAGTTGAAGACTTTGGCCAAACCGACGATAAAACCGTTGAGTATCATCGAGATAACAACTTATATTACGTAGTAGGCCAAGACTTTAAAGTGCCGCAAGCGCGTGATGGATACCAACCATTGGGCGGCGAAGCGCATCCGCTGGTAGACGACAAATTTGTCGAATCACCCGCTAAATGGACTGGTAACGGCACGCGCAAAGCCCAGCCAGACGCCTACGACTGGTACGAAACAGTCAAAGTCAATTTTGGCGTACGGCCAGACGGCAGCCATGATTTTACGGCACTGCCAGCCGATTACACCGACAAAGATTACCAACAACATGCCGCATTTTGGGCTGACAAAGATGTGCCCAGCTCATGGAAAAAGTTCCGTGATATCGCCAGCTACTGGCAGGCCAAAGGCGTGGACGGCTTTAGATACGACATGGCCGAAATGGTGCCAGTCGAGTTTTGGAGCTACATGAACTCATCAATCAAAACCACCAACCCCAACGCGTTTTTACTGGCCGAAGTGTACAACCCCAAAATGTATCGAGACTACATTCGCTTGGGCAAAATGGACTACCTGTATGACAAAGTCGAATTTTACGACACCATAAAAGCCATCATGCAAGGCAAAGCTGACGCTAACGCACTGATACCTATCCAAAAAGGCATGGCCGACATAGAACACCACATGCTGCACTTTATGGAAAACCACGACGAACACCGCATCGCTAGCCCTGACTTTGCAGGTGACGCCCGAAAAGCCATGCCCGGAATGGTGGTGTCGACACTCATCAGCACCTCACCAACCATGCTCTATTTTGGTCAAGACGTGGGTGAAGCAGGTGAACAATCAGCCGGATTCGGCGGCCCGGGCCGCACAACAATCTTCGATTACTGGGGTGTACCAGCCCATCAACGCTGGATGAACGGTGGTAAGTTTGATGGTGGGCAGTTGTCTGCTGATGAGCGTTCGTTGCATGACTTCTATAAGCGTTTGTTGACGTTTTCTGCCAGTAGCAAGGTCCTGACGGGGGAGTATGTGCCGCTTGTTTTGGAAGGGAATGAATTGAGTAAGGTTTTTGCGTTTGTTCGTTGGAGTGGGGATGAGCGGTTGATTGTTGTTAGTAATTTTGATGTTGAGAATAAGGTAGAGTTTAAGTTGACTGTTCCTGCTGATGTTATTGAGAAGTGGGGGTTGAGTGATGGGCGTTATACGCTGACTGACCAGCTTTATGGGAGTGAGCAGAGTTTGATTGTGGCAAATGGAGTAGGAGCTGTTGATGTTGTGGTCGATGGATTGGGGTCTTTTGTTTGGGCATTGTAGGATTTATACGTCAAACTTGATGCATTACGTAGCGTGCACTCAGTGCACGCGTGGCCTGCCAGTTTGAACCCGATATTGCTCCGAATCGTTAAGAGCCAGTGATTGAATCTTTAATCATAATGGAGATCGACTTATTGTGTTGGCTTTGCGATATCACTCTGACGTCACTTTCGTAGTCGTTAACTGATATCGTTTTGTGAAAGGTGCTGCCAAGGTCTAATTGGTTTAATTTGCCGACTATACTATCGATTTTATCGTTTGGAATGGCGCTCAGACTGACTGCACACAGGCCTTGGCCGCAAGATACACCATAATTGTGCGCGTACAGTTCATCTTCTTTGACCAACAGGGATTCGATTTGATATTTTCTTTCCAATTCCATCTCGTTGCTGTCAGTGGCCAACTCATCTAAGACCATTTCAAACTTGTCGACATCCATTGCTTCTGTTAAAGGCTCTATGCTAAATGCCCCATTTTCATCTATGGTACTGTCGACGAG
>JABSOG010000894.1 GCA_013216025.1 Algicola sp.
ACGATTCTTTTTCACGACCCAACAACTCCATTGCGGCCTTGATAAAGACATAGGTACCGAGCACTCGCTGCTTGTAGGGTTTGAGCGAGTGATTTTCAACCAAAATAGTGGGCAAATGCCTGACATCGCCATAACCATTGGAAAAACGGGGTGATGCCTTCCACCCACTGATCCCTTGTTTGAAATCTTTTTTGTTCTCGGCAAAAACCAATGGCCCGGGAATGTGACCCCATTCGGTCAGTTTGCTATCGAGATACGGGCTCATTTTATCGCTCAGCCAACGGGCAATATTAGGCGATTGCGAGGCGAATGCCTGATTGAATCCATAAGTGATATCATATTGATAATCTTCGCCATCGGTGACGTGAATATCAAGATATAAGTCAGGTTTGTATTCGTTGATAACCCCAATAACCGCCTGTAATTCTGGGGTTTCGAGTTTGCTGTAGTCGCGGTTAAGATTAAGATTGCGACTGTTGGTTCGCCAACCCATGTTTTCAGGGCCACGCTGGTTGACACGATTGAAGTTTGATGCCCGTTCGTGGCCATCAACACTCAATATTGGGATAAACAGCAGGTTTACTTGTTGAATAAGAGCCACTTCTTTGCCCAGCATAATGTCTCTCATCAACATCAAACCGGCATCTTTGCCATCTATTTCGCCTGCATGGATACCTGCCTGAATCAATACTGTAGGTTTGGTGTTGGCCAAAATGCCCTCTGCATCTTTTTGTCCGTCGCGACTCGCAACCATCATAAAAATAGGTCTTCCCTGCGCAGAATAACCGATGGCTTTGAGTCGTAGATATGGGCTGCGGCCAGCCAATTTGTGAATATAAGCAACGGTTTCGCCATAACTGGGCGTTGCGGTCAAATCCGTGCGCTCAGCCGGTGTCAACTTGGCTCTAACATCATTTATCAAGGAGACTGATTTGCCCTCCCACTGGGCGACAGGTGGCAAATGAGACATCTCATTTGCGATACTTGTCGCTGGCAATAGGGTTGCCGCCAGATAAACAGCCAAAACCTGCTTTACCCGCTGTAATCCTTTAGTCTTGATTTTATTCATTGTTGTACACTCTCCGCCCGGTTTAGTAGGGATTTGCTGGTACCGTCCTTTTGTATTATTGCCAGACCCTGATTAAATTTCTTAATGTGATTGAGACAATTGCCGTAAGACTTGGAACAGACGACAAAATAGCTGACGCTGTCAAAATGGGGTGTATTGATGAATTTGAAACGCTTGCCCGATTTATTAGTGCTCTGGTTGAGCCAATAGGCCGCGGTCATTTCATCCATGGCAACTAAGTCGACCTGATTTTTCACTAGCGCCTGAACCGCTAGAAAATCTGAATCATGCTCTGTGATCGTCAATTTTTGACGAAAGTTTTCGATCTGATTGCCATAGGTAAAAAATCGAGTAAAACCAATTTTAAGGCCACGTAAATTGTGCAGGTAGTTGATGTTGCGACTGAAGTTATCGGCTGAAACGAATTTTTTGCGCTGAATATAAATGGGATCAGAAAAATGCCATTTTTTTAGCCGAGCCTTAGTTTTGGTCCACATGAACGACAGTGCTTTATGATTGTCTACTTGATTTTCGACTTCAATCCAATCGTTAAAGTGGACCGTTGACTTTACCCGCTTGCTTTTTAACGCCTCAACAACAATTTGGGTGATAACGCCTTGTCTGGATGATTTCTCTTCGACATACGGTGGGTAATTACTCACCTGTAAATTGACTTTGGCGGCCATTGCTGTAGGACAGCCGACAAAGCAGGTCAAAATACACACATTTCTCAATAGCATCACGGGTCTCGTTGTTTGTATCTTCACTTTTATTTCAGGCAATGGGTTTCAAACTTTTTGTCTTAAGCTTTTTATCTCAAGTAAAGCCGATTTTGCCAATGGCGACACTTTACCTTTTATGGCCTTTGTTTTCAATGTAACTTGCTAATTTTACTCATAAAGCGGGTGTTTTAGGGCCAATATTTTTGATTTTTGCGCTGAGGTTTTATATGCTCGCGTGTAATTTTCGCCAAGCACCAATAATTAAGGATTGAAACCATGGATAAAGCCATACTAATCACCGGCTGTTCGTCTGGTATTGGCCACTATTGCGCAGTCAATCTGCACAAAAGAGGCTACCGGGTATTTGCAACGGCGCGAAATAACGAGGACGTAACAGCACTCAAAGCACTAGGGTTGAACGCCCTACAATTGGACTTAAACGACAGTAAGTCGATAAATGATGCGGTGAAAACTGTTCTAAATGAAACTGGGGGGAATTTATATGCTCTGTTTAATAATGGCGCTTATGGTCAGCCCGGGGCCGTTGAAGATTTGACCCGCGACACTCTGCGCAAACAATTTGAAACCAATGTGTTTGGCTGGCTAGAATTGACCAATTTGCTGCTCCCCCAAATGCGTAAGCACAATCGTGGGCGGATCATTCAAAACAGCTCGGTTTTGGGCTTGGTCGCTATGCCGTTCCGTGGTGCCTACAATGCCAGTAAATTTGCCATCGAAGGGTTAACCGATACGCTGCGAATTGAATTGATAGATACCGACATTCAGGTCAGCCTGATTGAACCGGGCCCTATAGAAAGCCAATTCAGAGCCAATGCCCTAGTCGCATTAAAAGAAAACATTGATATCGACAAAAGTCATTTTAAAGATGACTACAAAGATTCTATCGGTCGTCTTGATGCCAAGACATCAAACAACAAATTTTGCCTGCAACCAGAGGCAGTTTATGTGAAGTTAATCCATGCATTGGAAGCGAAGAAGGCTAAACCTCGTTATTACGTGACCTTCCCTACCCATCTTTTTGCATTTTTGCGGCGAGTGTTGCCCGTTTCGTTGCTCGACAAGATATTGGCTCGCGCTGCGAGTTGATTTTTGTTGGGTGGGGCTACGCGTTTTACTGCCTGGAAAGTCAAAAGATCTCAATTTTTTATTTACCAACATAAACGCTTGAAATCAGCAGTGATTAAACCCATATTATCCGTAATTAAATGGATATAGAGAAAATCATGAGCGAAAACAAACACTGCAAGTTATTGATCCTTGGTTCTGGTCCTGCCGGTTATACGGCAGCCGTGTATGCAGCCCGGGCAAATCTTAATCCGGTATTGGTTACCGGCATTCAGCAAGGCGGTCAATTGACCACCACCACCGAAGTCGAAAACTGGCCCGGTGATGCCGATGATTTGACCGGCCCAGTATTGATGGAAAGAATGTTGGCCCACGCCGAAAAATTCGATACCGAAATCATCTTTGACCACATCCATACTGTGGACGTCAGCAAACGCCCTTTCACCCTAACTGGTGACAGTCATGTGTTTACCTGTGATGCCTTAATCATCGCAACTGGCGCTTCAGCCCAGTATCTTGGTTTGCCTTCAGAAGAGGCGTTTATGGGTCGTGGTGTTTCTGCCTGTGCAACGTGTGACGGTTTCTTCTACCGTAATAAAAAGGTTGCAGTTGTTGGTGGTGGTAACACCGCTGTTGAAGAGGCACTGTATTTGTCAAACATCGCCTCAGAAGTTCACGTTGT
>JABSOG010000895.1 GCA_013216025.1 Algicola sp.
GGTTTGATCGACCTGCATGTCAGGCGTATTTTATTTGATGGCAAAAACCGACTGTGGGTTGGCACTTATGGCGGGTTGAGTCGCTTTGATATGAGCACCGAAACCTTTGGCAGTTTTACCACTGTTACCCAACCAGACACTCCCTTTAGCGAAACAATCTATACCTTGGCAATGCAAGCCGATGGCACATTGTGGGTGGGTGCCGACAACGGTTTATACCGTTTGCCACCGACCAGCGCAAAACTGACGCGGGTGCAGCATGTGCCCCAACAGGCGGGGGCGCTTTCACACAATAATATTCAGGGTTTGTTGGTTGATGACACCGATACCCTGTGGGTTGGCACGGCAATGGGGCTAGATAAATTGGTGAGTTGGCATGATAATCAGCCAGTGTTCGAATCTTTCTCCAAGCAGGTTGGCCAACAAGGTAACCCGGTGTGGGGCAATCCTTTGGCAGACGGGCAGGGGCGAATTTGGTTCGGCAACGCCATGCTCGATCCCTATAAATTACAATTTCATCAATGGGATCACGCCGATGGCGTAGACATGAGTCCCTGGGTGGGTTCTTACACCAAAACCAAAAATGAGCTGTTGCTGTATGGCAGTACCAAGGGGTTATTGATGATAAAACCGCAAAACCTGACTGCTTGGCAGTACCAACCGTTGTTGGTGGTCAGCGAATTAAAGGTCGGCGGTCAATCGATATTGGTGCCGAAAGACGGATTGACGCTTGCTCCCCGAACCAAGAGCTTTTCGGTTGAGTTTGCGGCTTTGGACTTTTCGGCTAGCGAAAATAACCGCTATGCCTACCGACTTGAAGGATATGACGAGCAATGGATTGAAACTGATTTTAGGCATCGAACGGCGAGTTACACCAATCTCGACCCGGGCGACTATACCCTGCACATTCGTGGCTCGAATCGGCTGGGGCAGTGGAGTCGACACCAATTGGCACTGCCAGTGACTCAAATCGCAGCTTGGTATCAGTTTTGGTGGTTCAAACTAGTGGCCTTTTTATTCGTTGCCACGGCGGCTTATCTGTTGACTAACCGGGTGGCAAAATTACGTTTGCGCCAATTGAAAAGTCAAAGGCAACTGCTGAAAAATCAAGTGCACCTGCAAACTCAAGCGCTTGAAAGTAAAAACGCCGCATTACAGGTGGCGCTGAAAGATTTAGAAGCACTGAGCCTTACCGACCAGTTAACAGGAGCGCATAACCGCCGGTTTCTCAACAAACTTATTGAACCTGAACTGTCAAAGTTGCGCCGCGAACACGGCAAAAATTTGACTTCGGCACAAGAAGACTTGGCCTTTATTATGATTGATATCGACTTGTTTAAACACGTTAACGACACCTACGGTCATGACGCTGGCGATAAAGTGTTAGTCCAGTTCACCGCCATACTGAACGAAACCTGTCGTGCTTCTGATTGGGTGGTTCGTTGGGGTGGTGAAGAGTTTTTGGTGGTCGGTCGGTTCGCTCAGCGCCAGCAATTACATCAGCTGGGTGAACGGATAAGACTCGCGGTTCTCAATCACAAATTCGACCTAGGAGAGCAGTTGTTCATCAATCGAACTTGCTCAATTGGCATGTGTGCATTCCCCTTTATTCACAATCACTTTGACACTTTGAGCTGGGAGCAAACCCTAAACCTTGCCGATTTGGCGATGTATGGTGCCAAAAACAACGGTCGCAACGGTTGGGTCAGCTTATATGAAGACAACATTGTTGATGTTGACAACTTTTATCATCAAACACTCGATGACCTGCAAACACAAATAGACAACAACACCATTGGATTTGACACCTCACTGGATAAAACGCACTTTCATTTTTAAACGTTTGTTGATTGACTATAAGCAACAATTCGCTATAAACTAAAACGCTTATATCCTTATAAGAGTTTTCTTATGGCTGCCAATTAAAACGCTTATAAAAACCTTTTTAAATTCATAAGTCACTGTCATAACACAATAAAAAACTTATGGCATAGCTGTTGCTCTAGGGAGTGAGTGAAATCAAACTCAATTAAACAGTTTTAGGGAAAATACGACATGCGCAACATTCTAGTGAAATTCACCACCATAGCCACTTTGTTATTGTCTGCCAACTCAGCGTTTGCAGGCAGCTATACCAATACCGATTTACTTGATCACTCGTGGGGTGACCGGGTTCATATTACGGTTGATGGCAATAATATCAAGGTGACCAACGTTGAGTTGGTCTGCGGCAAGTTCGGTTCGACCAGTGATGGAAGAACACTCAAGAATGGCCAGACTGGCACGTTTAAGTATTCCGGTCATCGTGGTGGATGTGATACCGATGGTTATAGTGGCAAGTCTGTGTGGGTGAGTGCGACCATAAAACTCAAGTATTCTTACAAAGGACTGTCGGTGTGGCGTTCGTGCGGTGAATTCGAATTCCAAACAATTGGGTACCATCCGAGCTACGAATATTCGAATACCTTTACCGTATCTGTCAGTGGTATCAGAGATTGCAGCAATGTGAATGTTGATTTGTACAGATTCGAAACCTAATAAACCCTGTATTGATGTTCTCGGATTGTAAGTTATAGGATTGAACGCGGGTACTTGCTTTTGTTATTATTTGCTATGAATCTTTTAGCTTGCAAGCTATTCGCCCTTTGCGAGCAAATTGATAGTGTTCGATACCGGCATATTGGGTTCGATTGCATGATAAATTCTAATTGACTATGGATGTTATTCGAAGACGATATTCCACTAATTTTTATACTCACTCAATCCCATACAAAGCCGTGTGTTCTGGAACCCATGATTTATTCAAGGTCAGCTTTGTCCGAAGAGCGGACGCTCAGTTTATTTGATATCAAATATGTAAGCAGAACCCGAATTTTCTCCCTTGTCGTCATCTCGGTTGGCCGTAATAACAGCCCGCTGACCAGAAAGCGCAACGTTCCAGCCGAAGACATCACCGGCCGTTCCGTCTGTGGCGGTAATCCGGGTCTTAAAGTGCCAACTGTTTCCAGTGCGCGTGAACACATAGGCTGCCCCCGAGTTTTTACCCTTGTCATCTCTAAACATGGCACCAATCAAGGCGGTGTCTTTAGCAAGAGCAACACTGCGGCCAAACCTGTCATCCGCTACACCATCCGGTGCGGTGAGTTTGGTCTGTTGACGCCATATCGTCCCTGAACGGGTAAAGATATATGCCGAACCCGCATCAACTCCCATGACGTCGTCATCATCTCTACGGGCCGAGATCAAGGCTGTATTGCCGTCGAGTGCAACTCTCACACCGAAAAGATCAGTCTGTGCGCCGTCCGCAGCGGTAAGTTTTGCCTGCTGGATCCAACTATTTCCTATTCGGGTGAAAACATACGCCGCGCCTGCATTAACAGCTTTTTCATCATTTAGATCGGCGCCTACCAAGATGGTATCACCAGAAAAAGCGATACTGATACCGAATACGTCGCCCGCGCTACCGTCTGCGGCAGTGAGCTTAGCTTGCTGGCTCCAAGTTGTCCCAGTGCGAATGAACACATAGACCGAACCAGAGTCTTTGCCCTTGTCGTCAT
>JABSOG010000896.1 GCA_013216025.1 Algicola sp.
CGCCCGGTTTTTAACAGCTCGTGTAAATACAACAAGTAAGGTTGATACATAATAATGGGTAAAATCGATATTCAAATCATTCAGGCAGACATCACCACACTTGAGGTTGATGCCATCGTTAACGCAGCCAATCAATCATTGTGCGGTGGTGGCGGTGTTGATGGCGCCATTCATCGTGCTGCGGGCAGGGAGTTGCTGGAATATTGCCGCACATTGGGCGGTTGTAATACCGGTTATGCCAAAATCAGCAGAGGTTATAAACTGCCTGCCAAATTTATTATTCACGCGGTAGGCCCCGTCTGGTACGGAGGAAACAAAGGCGAAGCGGGACTATTGGCCTCATGTTATCGTGAATGTTTAAATTTTGCTGTGCAACACAATATTACCAGCATTGCCTTTCCTGCCATTAGTTGTGGCGCCTATCGGTTTCCTATCGACAAGGCGTGTCAAATCGCACTGCAAACGGTCATAGAATCTTGTAAATCAGCTTCTACAACAGGGGCAACTATTCAAAAAGTAGTGTTTGCCTGCTTTGACTCGGTGGTTGAAAATTCGCTAAACCTTCACCTTAACAAAGCACTCAATGCTATGGACGGTTGTCAATAAGCGCCATCTGTGATAAAAACCCTGCTCACCTGCTATCTGGACAATTAATGAAAAATATACTGTGTTTTGGTGACTCAAATACTTGGGGTTACACCCCTGTAACGGGTCAACGTTATCCATTGTCGGTGCGCTGGACCGGGGTTTTGCAACAGTCATTGGGCGATGACTACTATGTCATCGAACAGGGCTTAAACGGCCGTACAACAAGGCTTGACGAACCCGGTCGAGCCGACCGAAATGGTATCGCGTTACTGCCTGTAATGCTTGAAAGCCACCGTCCGCTGGCGCTGGTGGTGATCATGCTCGGCACTAACGATTTAAAAGCGCACTATCAGCAAAGCGCCAAAGATGTTGCACAAAGTGCCGGTTTATTGTGTAAAATGGTGCTCGAAAACGACTACCTTGAAGGCCAAACCCAAGTACTTTTAGTCAGTCCAACTTGGATTACCAAACTGCCTGATGATTGTCAGGAGGTGTTTGCCCGGGCCACTGATAAATCCCGTATGCTCGCGTCTTGTTTTGCTAAGATAGCCGAACAATTACAGATTCATTTTTTCAATGCCACGAAAGTCGTCAAGACGACAAATTCAGATGGTGTGCACTGGGAAGCGCAGCAACACAACGATTTTGGCCAAGCGCTGGCTATTAAAATTCAATCTGTTCTGGACGGTAGTTAATGAACAAAAAACCACAATCACTTCACCCCCGCAATCCGCATCAAGGCCGGTATGACTTTGATGCGCTAGTTAGCACCTGTCCTGATCTCAGTGCTTTTATCAAGCCGAATCCCAAGGGTGACAACACCATTGATTTTGCCGACGCCAAAGCGGTTTTTTGTTTAAACCGGGCCTTGCTGGCGCATTATTATCAGGTTCATCAGTGGCACATTCCCGAAGGCTATTTGGTGCCACCCATACCGGGTCGAGCCGATATGATTCATTATCTGGCCGATTTGTTGGCTGATGGCGACACCGTGGCGGTTGGTAAAAGCAAAGGCAAAAAAATTAAGGTATTAGATATAGGCACCGGTGCCAATTGCATTTATCCTGTCATTGGCAGCCAGACCTATGGCTGGCAATTTGTCGCCAGTGATATTGACCCGGTATCAATTGAAGTGGCAAAGTTGATTGTTGAGTCAAATCCGGGATTGAAAAAACTGATCAAACCGGTATTGCAAACTGACCCCGAATTGATATTTACCGGGGTGATAAAAGCCGGTGAACACTTCGACCTGACCCTTTGCAATCCGCCGTTTCACGCATCAATAGAAGAAGCGCAGGAAGCGAACAGTCGAAAGGTCAAGAACTTGGGCTTGAATAAAGAGAAAGAGAAGGGCAGGGGCAAGGGCAAGGGTAAAGTTAAAGGAGCTAAACCACAAAACAACAATTTTGGCGGTAAAAAAGCAGAACTTTGGTGTACAGGCGGAGAACTTGGTTTTATAACCAAAATGGCTGAGCAGAGTGTTGAATATGCCGAGCAGGTTGGCTGGTTCAGCTCTTTGGTGTCTAAGTCAGAAAACGTGCCTGAGCTTCAAAAACGGCTGAAACGATTGGGGGCCGTTGATGTTAGGGTGATACCCATGGCTCAAGGTCAAAAAATCAGTCGAATAATTGCTTGGCGTTATAAGAAAACATCATAGAATCAATCGGAGTCAAACAATGAAAGCCAGTGCATGTCATATCTTGGTGAAAACCCGCGAAGAGGCCGAAAAACTTAAAGCGCAACTTGATAAAGGTGCTGACTTTGCCAAGTTAGCAAAAAAACATTCGATGTGTCCATCGGGCAAAAAAGGGGGGGATTTAGGCGAATTCAAACCCGGTCAAATGGTTAAAGCTTTTGATAACGTGGTGTTTAAAAAGCCGCTGCTAGAAGTACACGGGCCGGTTAAAACCCAGTTCGGCTTTCATTTGATTAAAACGCTCTATCGAAGCTAATGGCAACATATATGTATTTTGAAGGAGTTGCTAGCAAGGTTCAACAGTATTTGATGACTTTAGCTGCACTGATGTTATTCAGTTCGACTGTAAGCGCGTGTGAATTAAAGGTTCGTATTCAACCTTTTGCGCCACTGGCTGTGGTGGATGAGAAGGGCAATTGGTCTGGCATGGACATTGAGTTTATCCGGGCATTGCTGGATACCGCCGGATGCAGCTATCAATTTGTCGACGTGACGTTTGCCATGGGCATTAATTTGATGAAAACCGGTCAAGTTGATTTGATGCTCAACCTATCTCAAACGGCACAAAGAGAGTCGTTTATGCACTTTGTCGGTCCTTATCGACGTGAAGTGTTTAAAATAGTTTCGCGTAAAAACCAAATGAAACCAATCAGTGACTGGCGAGCACTCGAACAACTAAAAGCGACCTTGATAATACAACGCGGTGCGTTTCTTGGTAATCGGCTCAAAGCAACTTTAGAAAAAAATTCGGTGCTTAAACAACGTATGGTTGAGTTGGCGGACAACAAAACCCGTATCGAACTGCTCAACCAGGGTAAAGTTGATGGTTTTTTTGCTGAAGGGACTTATCTAATTGAACAGTTTGCCAACAATCCTGATTTTAGTGACTTTCAAATACACCCGCTGGTCATTCACAGTGCCCCAGTGTATTACGGTTTTAGCAAAGTAGGGATGTCAAAAGAGGCGATGAATAAAATTCGCCGTGCCTTTGGCGAACTGGCCAAAACCAAACGATTACAACAAATAGAGGCCAAATACGCTACTTATTGAATTTGTCCGCCCCTTCGGGATTGGCGCTTCGCGCCTGCTACGCACCAAGAGCGGTTCACACGGAGGGGGAAAAGCTAGAGTCACGGTGGCCACGGAGAAAAAATAAAAGAAAAAGAAGAAACTAAATTCAAAAAATGTTGTGCTATTGGCCTAATTGTCCACAAGCAGAGTTCTTGCCCTATCTTTGCCTTTTCTTTTAGTTCTTTTGCT
>JABSOG010000897.1 GCA_013216025.1 Algicola sp.
GCTTTATGACGGTCGGCCCATTATTGGCCAATTGTTGGTGGCCGCCGATGGCGCCAATTCTTTTGTTCGCCAACAAATGAATATGCCAATCACCTTTTGGGATTATGAACATCACGCCATTGTTGCGACGATCAAAACCGAACAACCCCATCAAAACTGTGCCGCCCAGTGTTTTTTACCTGAAGGTCCTTTGGCATTTTTGCCGTTAAGTGATAAAAATGGCGAACAAAAGTTTTGTTCCATCGTATGGTCGACCAGTCCCAAAGCCGCCGAAAAGCTGCTAAGTTGTACACAAAAACAATTCAATCAAGCATTAACAACGGCTTTTAATGGCCGTTTGGGTTTATGTGAAGTGCAAGGTGAACGATGCGCTTTTCCGCTTAAAATGCGTTATGCCCGCCAGTGGGTTAAACCCAGAGTTGCCCTTGTTGGAGACGCCGCCCATACCCTTCATCCTTTGGCTGGTTTGGGTATGAATTTGGGACTTTTAGATGCCGCAACGCTGGCACAAACTTTGGCCCAATTGCGTCAAAACCGAGCAGACTTGGGCGATGTAGCGAATTTACGCAGTTTTGAACGGTGGCGAAAAGCCGAAGCTCAAACCCTGATTGGCGCCATGGAAGCGCTCAAACGATTGTTCAGTGGTGCTAATCCTGTGCTGAAATTTATCCGCAGCAGTGGTTTGTTGCTGGCCGATAATGTGATCCCGGCCAAAGAGCAGATCATTAAACAGGCAATGGGTCTGACTGGCGATTTACCAGACCTGGCCAAACCGTTGTTACGGGACTAGCTACCATCGGTTTTGGTATTAGTATTACTAATGCAAATGGGCTATCTTAGCGTCAATTCATAGGCTATAATCGATTTTTCTATATCCTTTGTTACGCACAAACTTAAAGGTGTTTTATGACAAGCAGAACCGTTTTATTTGATAAACACATTGAATCCGGCGCAAAAATGGTCGATTTTCATGGTTGGGAAATGCCAATCAACTATGGCTCACAAATAGAAGAGCATCATGCGGTCCGTCAAGACGCCGGTATGTTTGACGTATCTCACATGACAATTGTTGATGTCAAAGGCGCAGATGCCAAACCTTTCTTACGTTATTTATTGGCCAATAATGTCGGTAAACTTAAAACACCAGGTAAAGCACTCTATACTGGCATGTTGACTGATGACGGCGGTGTGGTCGATGATTTGATTGTTTACTTCTTTGATGAGCAAAACTACCGTCTGGTGGTTAACTCCGCCACCCGCGAAAAAGATTTGGCCTGGATGGGTTCTAAATCTGAAGGTTTTTCTGTGACGATAACTGAACGTCCAGAATATTCGATGATCGCGGTTCAAGGTCCTAATGCGATAGAAAAAGTCGCTACCTTATTAACAGATGAAGAAAACGCATTAACTGCGGGCATGAAACCTTTCTTTGGTGTGCAGGCTGGCAAGCTCTTTATTGCGACTACCGGTTATACCGGAGAAGCGGGTTACGAAATTATTGTCGACGAAAGCGATTGTGCTGACTTGTGGCAACGATTGCTAGACGCTGGGGTTAAACCTTGTGGTTTGGGTGCTCGTGATACGTTGCGCCTTGAAGGCGGTTTAAACCTTTATAGTCAGGACATGGACGAAACTGTGTCGCCGCTGGCTGCCAATATGGGTTGGACAATTGCTTGGAAACCCGAAGAACGTGATTTTGTTGGTCGTGCTGCTTTGACCAAACAAAAGGCCGATGGCACAGACAAATTGGTGGGTCTGGTGATGAAAGAAAAGGGCGTTTTACGTGCAGGTCAAAAAGTGATTGTTGAAGGTGGTGAAGGTGTGATAACGTCCGGTACTTTCTCGCCAACTTTGGGTCACAGTATCGCCTTGGCGCGAGTGCCTGCTTCAACAGGGGATAGTGCCCAAGTTGAAATGCGTAAAAAAACCATTGCCGTTGACGTAATAAAGCCTTGTTTTGTTCGCCAAGGTCAAAAAGTATTCTAAAATAATTAATAAATCTGCTTAGGCAGTTTTATTTGGAGCCACGTTGTGGCAAAAACTAAGTAGATAAATGGGTTAATTCCCCGCAGCTTGCTGCGCCAACTATTCAGTTTTTGCTCTTCAACTTAATAAAATACCCCGCACGTGCGTTGTGGAAGAGGCGAGACAGCTTGCTACGGGGGAGTTTATTTTATGCTTTATCAGTTTAAACAATCCAGGTTAAGGAATTTAAAAAATGAGCAATATTCCAGCAGAATTAAAATATGCCACTTCACACGAGTGGGTTCGTAACGAAGGCGATGGCACATTCACCGTTGGCATCACCGAACATGCCCAAGGTTTATTGGGTGATATGGTTTTTGTTGAGTTGCCTGACGTTGGTGACAATTTGGCCCAAGGTGACGATTGCGCCGTAGCTGAATCAGTAAAAGCCGCTTCTGACATTTATGCACCACTGACTGGTGAAGTCGTTGCAATCAACGAAGAGTTGGAAGACCAGCCCGAATTGGTAAACTCAGACGCTTTTGGTGACGGTTGGATGTACAAAATCAAGGCTGAGGATGCCAGCGAGCTTGATGGGCTATTAACAGCCGAAGGTTACAAAGACAGCATCGACGAAGATTAATACTGCTACCCCGAAATCACATAAAACCCTGGTCCCGCCGGGGTTTTATGTTTTACCAAGTGACCTCAAAATACTGAACCCGTATTTTGAGGTCACTTGGGTATAACTGTAATACAGAATTTCGTTTTACCGGTGACTGATCACTTTAATCAGCCCTTTTTAATGGTTTATACAGGATACACACTTCTATGACTCACTCTTCATCCCAAAAACTTGAGCAGCTTGAGCAAAAACACGACTTCATCAAAAGACACATCGGCACCAGCGAAAAGCAAGCGCAGTCGATGTTAAGCTACCTTGGTGTAGACAGCATGGAAGAGCTGATTAATCAGACAGTGCCTGAATCGATTCGTTTGAAAGAAGGTTTGACGGTCGGCGATAGCCGCACTGAAGTGGAATCACTGAAATACCTTAAAAGTGTTGCCAGTAAAAACAAAGTTTATAAATCTTACATCGGCATGGGATATCACCCAACGCTGGTGCCCAATGTTATTTTGCGCAACGTACTTGAAAACCCGGGTTGGTATACCGCTTACACTCCTTACCAGCCTGAAATCGCCCAAGGCCGTTTGGAATCACTGCTGAATTTCCAGCAAATGTGTATCGATTTGACCGGATTGGATTTGGCCAGCGCCTCGTTGCTCGATGAATCAACTGCCGCAGCTGAAGCGATGGCATTGGCCAAGCGAGTGTCGAAGAACAAAAAGTGCAACACCTTCTTTATTGCCGATGACGTTCATCCGCAAACCATCGACGTGGTGATAACCCGCGCCGAACAGTTTGGTTTTGAAATTGTCACTGGTGCTGCGAGCGAAGCCACCAAGAAAATTTTGGACAATTTTGATTCCGAAATTAAGATTTTCCTAATGAAAAATATGGATTATTTATGTTTTATGTGGGGGGGCCCCTGTACTCCATCGACTTTTTTATGGGTG
>JABSOG010000898.1 GCA_013216025.1 Algicola sp.
CAAACCAGCCGCGATGTTTTGTGGGGCATGACCAATGATTTGAATATTATCGAATTCATCAGTCAACATTTAGACCCTGAGCAAATACGGGGTGTGTTTACGCGTTTGATTACATTGGCCGATGGCGGCAAAGCTCGCCGAACTAAAATTTGGACTCAGTTTGTCCCGCTGATTATTCAATATCCCGGAAAATTTCTTTTGATTGACTACACCCGGTTTGTCGATGGGCCAATCACCGAGCATTATTGGCAATCTAGCGATGTTCAAGGCCCGTCATTTGCGTTGGTACAGTGGGTAAGCCTGCTTAAAAGTGACTTTGACCATTACATAGCCAAACTTGATGAGGCGTTTAAACAACACCCCGAGCGTAAAGCTTTGCTCAACTTTGAAAATAATAAATACGCAGATCCTTTTGATGACATATCACCTGCTGTGCTGCTGCGTTTGGTTGAACATAATGCCGATACATGGGTTGTGCCAATAATGGCTTCTGTTCACCTGCAGTGCGACGACATAGCAGGACGAATAAAATTGTTCGGACCACTATTAACTGCGGCGCTTTATCATGAACCCGAGATACTCACCACTTTGCCAGCCGCATATTTGGGGTTCTATCTGCAACCGGGCTGCCTAAAAGACAGTGATGTTTTTACCCATGCCGATGAAGCGATTCGCCACAGTGTTAACCGCTCTAAACTGGCACGAGACCAGCTAGGCGAACTGTTTAGCGGTAAAAAAGGGTTAGATGCCGAACTGC
Source organism: Algicola sp. (assembly GCA_013216025.1). GTDB lineage: Bacteria > Pseudomonadota > Gammaproteobacteria > Enterobacterales > Alteromonadaceae > JABSOG01. Next base: position 758 of record JABSOG010000898.1, read on the forward strand.
TTGCCCCTTGGTTAGACGACCAACGTAAAACAGTACGAGATCATGCGCTGGATTGTTTGCTGAACAACAAAACCCCACCGGTAGCAGTGTTGCAACAGATATTTGGCAGTACTGGGTATACCGTCGAACAACGTTTTAAGGTTGGTGAGAAACTGGTCAAAATGGGTGCTAAAACAAAGATTATACAACCCAATGCTGACACCATGCCAGACACGCTTGATGAACTATTGGCCAGCGCAGCCACCCAAAAAATCCGTAAAAAACCGATGCTTGATGACTTATGGCACGACGATTTTAACCAACAGCTCAAACCGCTAGATGAACCGGCTATTCGCTGGTTACTGTCGATGCTCGATAACGAAAAAGACTTATGTAAAGGAACAAGCAAAGGGTTGCCTATACTGGTCAAAAAGTTGCTTGTTCATGTCGACGAGCCAGCAAAGCAATTGTTTATACAGCACTTACTGAACAACTGGATAACCCTTGACGCTGACAGTAAATACAACTGGATAGGTCAGTTGGTGGGCATGTTGGGTGACGAGACTGTGATCGGCCCGTTAGTTGAGGCGCTGGTTCGCTGGAAAAAAGGCCGCGACCAATATCGCGGTAACCGTTGCCTTGATGCACTGGCATTGCATGGCAGCGTTCATGCCTTAAGCTGCGTGTTCGATGCCATGAGCGACCTCAGTTATGCCGGTAAAATCAGAGGCAATGCTCGGCAGGTACTGGCTGTCGTTGCCAAACAACGTAAAGTCCATGTGTATGACTTATACGACGAACTATTACCCGACTTTGATCTATCAGGGAATGGCTTCAAAGGCGTCACCAAACAACAGGCACTGCGGCTTGAAGAAATGTGCATTGTGGGTCGTAGATGGCCGTTACAAAGATGGATTGAATTGTTTTTAAACAATCCTTTGCGGTTTGCCATGACTCAAGGCCTGATTTGGCAGCGACTTAACGCTCAAGGCGATATCTGTGGCACTTTTCGCATCAGCGAAGACCAGGCACTCATTGATTTTGATGACGAAGAGGTCACGATTGCAGACGACGAAACCCTGAGGTTATGGCACCCGGCAAGCGCTGGTGACGAAGCATTCAACGCATGGTCTGAACACCTAACCGACTACGAACTCACGCCCCTGTTCAAACAAATTGAACTGCCACGGTTGCAATTGCTAGATGACGAAAAAGACCAAGACACTTTAACCAGGCATCAAGACATTGGTATTAGTACCGGCGATGCCCGACGGTTGCTGACCCAATGGCAGTATCAGGTTTGCGAACAAAACGAATATGGCTGCGAAGACCGATGGGACAGACATTTTTCATTTAGCGATATTGTGCTACGGCTGTATTTTAGCCAATTCAACAGTTACAACGAACATACGGTACAGGTGTACTTTTATGACAGCAGCGCGCGATTAGAAGCCAGTGATAACGATACCTATAACGACAGTGAAAAAAGCGAAAGGTTAGACCAAATCCCTATTGGTGTCATGGCGATGATGATTAGTCAGGTTGAGCAAATCGGCAAGACAGGCAAAAAGGAAGATTAATGTGAAAAACCAAAACGCCCAACGACTACCCGCAGAACAGCGCTTTACTGAAGAATTGGCAACGTTGCAACAAAACGATACTCAACCTAAACCCAAAGGCTGGCGATTAAGCCCTCAAGCGGTGAGAACTTTTATCCTTGGCGATGGCAATACTACTGGAATCAGTCGCAAAGTGTATGGCAACGATGACGTGATTGAACGCTCTATTGTAACCTTGGTTGGTCAGCGTGGTTTGATGCTGGTTGGCGAACCCGGCACCGCAAAATCAATGCTGTCTGAATTACTGGCCGCTGCGATTTGTGGTAACAGAACCCATACCATTTAAGGTAGTGCAGGCACGGTTGAAGAGAACATTCGCTACTCGTGGAATTATGCATTGCTGCTTAAATCGGCTCAATCAATAGACGCTTTGGTACCCGGCCCAATGCACAAAGCCATGAGTAATGGTGCGATTATGCGCTTTGAAGAGATCACTCGTTGCCCCGTTAAGGTGCAAGACAATTTGATCCCGGTGCTGAGTGACAGAATACTGCTCGTGCCCGAACTAACCGAAAACAAAGGTAACGTGTTACTGTCAAAACCCGGCTTTAACATCATTGCCACCGCCAACCTCAAAGACCGTGGCGTTAACGAAATGTCGTCGCCACTGAAACGCCGGTTTAACTTCGAAACGCTGCAACCACTGGCCCGAGCCGCAGATCAGTGTGAATTAATTCAGCGTGAGGTTAACCAACAACTGGCCGATGAAAACGTGCCATTACAGCTGTCTGACGATGTCGCCAACGTTTTGGTCACTGCATTTAACGAAATGTGCCATGGGGTGGTCGAAGGCACCTCAATAGCCAGACAGCCCCGCCAATCGCGGTGCTCAGCTATGTTGTTGATGATAAGAACCACGTCGATCCGGCTACCAGTGACAATAACAATGAGGTTATGCGTTACCGTTGCTTCGCCCCTTTTGCGCAAATGTCCCCGTATGGGGCGCGCTAAAAGCATCCAACACTTGCGTAATGATGATGATAAACTGCTCGCCCGGGCCGAATCGACCCTAATATTGGTTAAAAACGCCGGTTGCCGCGACTTCGACCAATGGTGGGATAACCATTTTGAAACCGGCACTCACTATCCTGATCCGATAGCATTTTTTGACAACATGCATGGCTTTTGTGATCTCTTACGTGCACATGAGCGTGAAAACGAAATGATTGACGAACAAACCCACGCGCG
>JABSOG010000009.1 GCA_013216025.1 Algicola sp.
CAAGGTAACCGCTAACGGTCGCGACTGGTTGTATAACTACGTAGGCACCGATGAGCGCACATTAATAAGCGTCACTCGCCCAGATTTGCGTCAATGGCAATTCAGCCTTGGCAACATCGGTTATAAAAAGCCCTTATCAAAAGATTGCAGTTTTGCCGGAGCAGACCCAACAACTTACACAGGCTCAATCACCCATCCTCATGGTGCCGTGGGCACCTTTTCAGTAAAAGAAACCCTGCATGGCATTAGCAATGTTGACAACATCATGGCCTATGACGGACCCAATGGTCGAGACATTCGTAATCAGTTAATTCCCACTTGTGTCGGCCATATGTCGCTGCAAAACAAAACACTGACAGGTCCGGGCCTGCCAACAATGAATTGGACTTACAGCTATTCAAGAAATGTGGGTTCGTTTGATACTGATAGCAACACCGATGACATAAAAACCACCTTCGTCACCGCCCCAGACGGCAGTAAAACTCGGCACTATTACAACCGCGACTGGAGCAGCCCGGCCCAAGGGATGCAAATCAAAACCGAGCAATATGACACCAACGGCACCACCAAACTGTCGACCAGCCAAACCACGTTTGCCCAAGCACAGATGGTTGGCTTGTCACAAATGAACAAAACCAACCTCAGCCCGATGGATTACCGAATCAACACCAAGCAAGTACTGACAACTTTACATCACACCGATGGCGATACCAGTTACACCACGGATTATCAGGTGCATAACTCGCTTGGCGTAGCCACAAAAGTTTACCGACACAACTCAGCAACGGGTCACGAGAAGTACGTCAGAACGTCGAATATTGACCATGTTTCTGGTGATTATTACGTGTTGCAATTGCCTGTCACGACCGAGCAATCAACAGATGACAGCACCTACACCCAAACGAGCTACAGCACCTATTGGGACTGGAACCATTCTGCTCATTCCAACCTACGTGAAGCGCAGCGATTCGGCCAATGGCAAAGCCAACATGAGTACCGTTCAGATGGGACAACGAGTAAGCAAACCACCAATGCCTTAACCGACCAAGGCACCAATCGCACTTTAGAGATAGGCGAGCCAAAACGAGGTAAACCAAAGTCTTATGCTACCCCGATATCACGCGGTGCAGGCACTCAAACGGTGTCATCCGTCATTGACGACAACGGTTGGGTAACACACACCAAAGACTTTAACTACAACGACTCGACGCCTACTGGCAGCAGTATTGAATACGGTTATGACAACATGGGGCGATTGACCAGCATCAACCCGGCAGACAGCACTTGGGCTGACACCAGCATCGGCTATACCGACACAACAACGGGCGAAGAAACCCATATCGTTAAAGGGATGTTCAAAAAGACCTCGACCAAAGGCGGTTTTACCCAAACGACATTCTTCGATGCGCTATTACGCCCGGTATTAACCAAAACCCAAGGCAGCGGCACCACGGTTTACCAAAACACCCAATTCAACGCCTACAACAACGTGATTTTTAAAGGTTACCCGCTGAGCACTGCGGGCAATACCACTAAAGGCGCTTTCATCACATTCGACGGAATGCAGCGCGAAAACGTGGTCAGCCAATATGGCGCAACAGGTAATACAGTTTTCACTTACCTCAAAGGTAATAAGCGTCAAGTCGTTGATAACCTCTACAATAAAACCATCACCACATACTTGGCTTACGGTGCCCCATCATACAGCACCGCAACGTTTATCGACGCACCAGAAGGTGTTGATACCGCGATGCAATTCAACCAGTTCGGTAACATCACCAAAATCACTCAAGGTGGTTTTGCAGAGCACAGCTACTTTGATGCCTATCAACGCTTGTGTCAAAGCTACCGCGCTGACACCGGCAAAACAGTTTACGACTACAACGCCATTGGTGAATTACAGTGGTACGCCGAAGGGGCCAGCGGGGCAACGAATAGCTGCTCAAAAACAGATGTACTCGCCAGTGAAAAGGTGCATTTAACCTACGACAACCTCGGTCGCGTTAAGCACAAAAACTTCAGCAACAGCGCAACCGCTGACGTCGACTATTACTATGACCCCAACGGCAATGTCACCAACGTGAACAGCGGCCCAACGCAATGGTCATACAATTACAATACTCATGGTCAAACGACTGATGAAACCCTAAAGCTCGACAGCCAAACTTTTGAACTGAAATACGGTTACGATTCGTTGGGCAACCAATCAATCCTGACCTATCCATCAGGCAGACAAATCAGCTACGCCCCCAATGCCCTAGGACAGCCCACCAAAGCAGGTGAGTTTGCAGCGGGTGCAAGCTATCACGCCAACGGCACGTTAACCGACTTCACCTATGGTAATGGGCTTAAATACAACCTGACGTTGGACAACCGGCAGCTGCCCCAGCACCTCAAAACGCTCAAGGGCAGCACATCATTAACGCACCTGCAATACAGCTATGATGGTAACGGTAATACCAGCAGCAGCATCACCGACCACAAAGATGCCAGCTACAATATTGCCATGGGCTATGATGGATTGGATAGGCTGACCGCAGCCAATGGAAAATGGGGTGCTGCAAACTTTACCTACGACACCATGGGCAACATCAAAAGCAAAAGCAAAAGCAAAAGCATGGGCAGTATGGCGGTGAGTTATGTTTATGACCCCACGACTAAACGCCTAAATTCAGCCAGCGTAACCGGCAGTAAAAGTGAAAATTACAGCTTCACGTATGACAAAAAAGGCACGGTAACGAACACGGGTAATGTGCTGTTGCCAAGAAACCAAGCTGGGCAAGTGATTGGCACTGACGGCCATTCTTATGTCTATGACGGTAGCGGCAAGAGAGTAAAAGACACCAAAAACGGCAAACATCGTTATAGTATTTACGATTTGTCAGGTCGAATGATCTACCAATGGGATCAACAAACCGAAACCATCACAGATTACATCTTCCTAGGTAAAGAGCGGGTAACAGAAGCCCAAGTTTCACTTGGTGATGGCAGCCAAAGTATGGATAATACCAACGTTGGTTATACGGGACATCAGTGGGATGATGATTCTGGGTTAAATTATATGCAGGCTCGGTATTATGATCCATTGCTAGGGCGGTTTTTGAGTAATGATCCGGTTGGGTTTAGTAATATTCATAACTTCAATCGATATACCTATGCCAATAATAGTCCTTACCGCTATGTTGATCTAGATGGTCGAGTTACAACGGATGCCCAACAATTGCGTAACAATGGTGTTGATAGGCACGGTATTACGGTATATAGAGAGGCGCAGTCGGCAACACTGGTTAGAGCGATTGAATATGCGGATACGGCCAGTGATTACATTAACCCTATTAAAGGTGGTATTAAACGCCTGATTAAAAGAGGCCTGAAGGGCGGATGTAGTTTTACGGCCGAAACACTTATTTTGACTCAGGATGGCTATAAGAACATCGTTGAAGTTAAAATTGGTGATTCTGTTTTGGCTAAAAGTGATGAAACGGGTGTAGTTGCATGGCGTAAAGTTACTGACACTTTTAAGGAGTGGCATCAAGAAACAATTACGACAACAGCTGAGCATCCTTTTTTCATTGAGAACCAAGGTTGGTTAGCTGCTGGACAATTAGTACCGGGTACGGTGGTTTCAGGTCCTGAGGCTAATGACCACATCCGTATTATTGGTTTAGGAATAAATCAAAAACCACAATACGCATATAACTTTACCGTTGATATTGATCATACGTATTTTGTTGGTAAAACAAATATGTGGGTCCACAATAGTTGCAATGTTTGGCAGGCCTCGCGAATAAATGCAATTAAAACAGAGCATATATTCTCCAAGAAACATATTAATAACGGCATTATGGAGTTGGGTTCTTCGCAGCAAGATATCTTGCGAAGAGCAAGTGATACTCTCGGTAAACTGAGTAACAGTGGTGCGTTAAAAGATGGATCCAATATGATTAACACGACTATGAATGGTGTGGCGGCAACGGTAAGAGCAACTTTTAAGGATGGAATATGATCAATGATTCCGGCGGGGCAGCTTGTAGCGGCTCTAAATACGGTTGTTAATTTGACTACTAGAACCTTTAATGTGAGTAAATATAAGGAGTAATCAATGAAAAATGATATTGATACTGAAATCGCCAAAGCATTTAAAACTGAAAATGATCAAGCATTACAAGAACTGCTTTTACAGGCACACAATAGCAATCTAAATCCAATATACAGCATTGCCTATGGCTTAACTGAAATGATGCCGCCTTTTGAGGATTATCAATTGGCGGCTGATGCATTCTGTTCATTATATGGAACGAAAGATGAAAAAATTGCGGCAATTTTTAATGCGTACATTTATGTTAATTTGCAACCCATTAATGATGCATTTATTGCGGTGCTTCAAGCATATGAGGGCTGTGAAATTGCAAATTATATGCTTGCGCAATACTACGAATATATTGGCAATTGTAATAGAGCGAGAGAATATTTGGACAAATCGCTTAGCCAAAGGCAATTTCCAAGCAATATCCTCTTAAAACTGAGCTTTTATTCAAATGGTTTGAATGAAACAGAAATAGCGAATTTAAAACAAGCACTTGTAGACTTGGTAGTTGATAAACAATTTGAGCTTTCCAGCGAGCCAGCCGGAGCCCCCCAGTTAGTAGATGCGCATTTGAAAGAGCTTGTATTGAGTTTTTACATGACAAGTATTAATTGGGAGATGACGGCGCAAAAGCATCAATTGAAATAAGGTTTTTTATCGATTGATATTTAGAAAATGCCATGGACAAAAGGGGGTCAGAGATCTTGAAAATCCAATAGCCCCTAAAAATTCAACACTTTAAAATCAAAGGACCAGAGCGACCTGTAGTATAGACGCTTTGGCCTTTTTACCTATTAGTCATTATCGCAGACCTTCTTTCTCATATTCCCTATAATAAAGGGGTAGGGTCGCTTGTTTTGCAATACTTTTTATTCACGCACTATTAGCTACCAATCTCAAAAAAACTTGCCGCTAACAAACTGATTAGACTGTGAAAAGTTCAATTTACCGATAGTATTATGAAGAAAGTGACTTGACCCCTTTTTTTCTGGTCACCGAAGCCCAAGTATCACTTGGTAATGGTGCCCAAAGTGTGGATAATACCAACGTTGGTTACACGGGACATCAATGGGATAACGACAGTGGCCTGAATTATATGCAGGCGCGGTACTATGATCCGTTGATTGGGCGGTTTATGAGTAATGATCCTGTTGGGTTTCGGGGTATTCATAGTTTTAATCGTTATGCTTATGCGAATAATAATCCTTATAAGTATATAGACCCAGACGGTGAGACAGCAGTTGAGATCGTATTAACTATAGCGGCT
>JABSOG010000089.1 GCA_013216025.1 Algicola sp.
CATGGCCACCTCAGGGTTAATGGTCATGGCTTTAACCAAAGCCGCGCACCGGGAGATCAGCCGACAGTTTCAACACCGAGAAACCAAAAAGAACTACATTGCCCGAGTCTACGGACATATCGAACAAGACGAGGGGAGTATAGAGTTGCCATTGATTTGCGACTGGCCCAACCGGCCCAAGCAAATGGTCGACTTTGAACGCGGCAAACACGCCCTCACCCACTGGCAGGTAATCGACAGAGAAGGACAACAAACCCGAGTTTCATTAACCCCCATTACCGGCCGCTCACACCAACTCAGGGTGCATATGTTAAGCATCGGCCATCCTATTCTTGGTGATAGACTTTATGCCCATGAGCAAGCATTAGCCGCAGCACCTAGGTTACAACTCCATGCTAAATGGCTTGCTTTTACCCATCCCCAGAGTGGAGAGGCCGTGGAATTTAACGCCGAATGTCCATTTTAGACACTCGATTCGATTAATTTTCACGCCAATAAGTGCCTATTTCAGTTGAATTGGCGCTTATTTTACACTGTATGCAATCGTAAGTTGCATTGAGGTCCAAAATAGCGTTTAATGCCCCTCTATTGTTAACATACATAGTAAAAAACACTAATTTGTTAACGCAATGTAACTCATCAGTCCGCAGTGAACGCACCATAGTTATCAAGGGAATTAATAAATCGTGGGAACTTAATATGAGTAAAATAATTGCCGCCTCATCAACGGGTTTGGTTTTTTTAAGTGCCATTATCGCGGGCACACTGTATGCAACACACAATGCAAATAGTGATCTAGACGCGCTTAATGCGCAGGTTGAGAGCAAAGCACAGCAGATATCTACAGACACTGGCAACACATTGAGCGACAAACAAAAACATGACCTGAAAATGGACATGTTGGTTGATAAAGTAACCACAGCCGATGAAAAAGCCTTAAAATATCAAGAAAAAGCAGCCATGGTGATTGCCACCTATCAGCTGAGCGATCCAAGAGATCAACACAAATTGCTGGCGGCCATGGCCAGCGAAGACAGCAAATTCTAGTAAGCACCTTCAAGTGCAAAAAAGGCGTCTTTGACGCCTTTTTTTGTGCCTGCGTTTTCAGGTATCTACAGTTAATGGACACTTCACCGGTAGGAGCGGCGTCTCGCCGCGTATATGGACTGCAGGCCAATCAAAACAAGAATCGCGGCGAGACGCTTCGCTGCTGCCGCTCCTACCAGTTGTTTCCCTGTTTAATCTATGTCATTTTATTAAAGAAATTGGATTATCAAACGATAACCTAAGTAACAAATCATTTTGGGGTTTCAATTATCCAGTTTTTAATTTACACACTGCTGGTCTTATCATTATCCTTTTCGGCCCACGCTGCCGAGAACTCGGACAACAGTGCCGATGGTGTTGACGACCCTGTGAAAACGCAAAAGCCAGCAACAACCACACCTGTGCCGCCTGCGCGCCCAATCGTTGCCGCGCCTAAGTCCAACGAGTACTATTTTAATAGCGACGCCGACCGTTTTTTCAAAGCCGACGAAATAAAACCGCTGCTCGCTGGCGATCAAGATTTTTACGTATTGTTTCGTGATGACATGACCGGACGGCCCAAAGGCGTTGCCTTGTTGATACCAGATTGGGGGCAAACGGCCACCAGTAGCCGAGGGCTCGACTTTTTGCGCACGGTATTACCCGATTACGGCTGGGTGACGCTGTCAATGACAGTCCCCCAAAGCCGTGATCAGGTGTTTGACACCAAACAGGCAACAGAACCCGCCACCGCGCAAACCGAATTCAAGGTAGCCAAGCCGCCTTTACCGGTGCGAACTATTGACGAAGATTATATGAACAGCTACGAAATGCAGCTCAAAATGAGAATGCTGGCGTTAACCGATGAAGCGCAGAACTATCAGGGCTATTTTATCGTGATAGCCCAAGGCAGCAGCGCAGCAGTGCTGGCCAGCCTATACGCCAAAGAAGAACTGGACGAACCCGAGGCGATGATACTGCTCGATGCCTCAGTGCACGACTTTAAACTGACCGAAAAAATGAATCAGGACATCACCGCCAACGCCGTACCAACACTCGACATCTACCAATCACGCAATTCACGGTGGGCCCGCAAAAATATCGAGATGCGGCGCAAACTCGCCCGCAAGAACTTTAAAGTCTCCTACCGATCAAAAGAGCTTTTTGGTGACATCAGTTATCACAACCAAAACCAACGAATGCTCAAAATTGTCTACGGCTGGTTGAGTTCACTGGGCCTATAGCCTCGCAGGCTATACGGTACAAGGATTTAGCCACAGCACTTTTTGTATTTTTTGCCACTGCCACATGAACAAGGATCATTTCTTGCTGGTTTCTTTTCGAAAACTTGAGTTTTGGGTTTGTTCAAAACGCCTTCAAGTTCGACAATATTCTCTGCTGCTTCCTTATCCACTTCAATGTCGGCGAACAGCGAATGCTCAGTCAAAATCGCTTCAATCTCGCTTTGACGTGCTTCATCTTTTACCACCAGTGTTAAAGGCTGGCCCTTAGTGCCCAATTTTATTTTGGGTTTGTTGTAACCATAACGTCCATAGTCTTCTCTGGAATCGACACGGCCGTTAAAAAAGAATTTTGACATGATTTACCCTTTGCATATTATCTGCCTATTTAACAAGGGCGCGAGTGTAACAGTAATAGCAACTTTTAGCTGCTTTTGTATTTCAGCCAGCCTGTTTGATAACACTTGCCAACAACCCTCTAGAGATATTACGCTATGCAAACTCCACAAAACGGATATTAGCGTTCAAAATGACTAGAACAAACCTGATAAGACTGGGCGCAACGGTTGCTTTTGCGATAACACTGGGTTTAATTGTCGAAATAATGGGGTTACGTGAAAATTTCACACTTGAATACCTCAGAACCACCATTGAAGCGAATCTGTTTGTAGGCATCGCCGTATTTATTGGACTGTTTGCCCTTGGTAACCTGATTCAAATTCCTGGCTGGATTTTTATGGCAGGTGCGATATTAGCATTGGGCAAAGTCGGCGGTGGCTTGGTCACCTACGCAGCCGCCGTATTTTCGTGTTTGGTGACCTATGTCATTATCGGCTACATAGGCAAAAATGCACTGAGAAGTATTGACAACAAATATGCCAAAAAACTGCTAGGCCACCTCGATACACACCCACTGCGCAGCATCGTATTACTCAGAGCATTTTTAGGCAGCTCACCGATACTGAATTACACGCTGGCCTTGTCTGGCGTGACTTTTAATCATCACATTAAAGGCACACTAATTGGCTTGGCTATTCCTGTCTTTTTACACACTCTGCTATTTGAATTTTTCGCCAAACATCTCTTTGATATCGCAATATAACTGAATAAAGAGCAACCAAAATATGACAACATTCAGCCCCCCCAGAGTCACCAATTTTATGCAAGACATCCAAACCCTTGATGGCCCATGGTATGAAATGGCGATACAAATCAGAGATATGCATTTCAAATGTAATCCCAACCTCGTAGAGGACATCAAATATGGCGGTTTGGTGTTTAATCAAAACAACAAATTAATCAGCGGTATATTCTTTCGCAAAGCCCATATTTCAGTTGAATTTGGCCATGGTGCCGCCCTATCCGATCCCAACTCGGTTTTGGAGGGTAAAGGCAAAGACAGACGACACATAAAAGTACGCTCACCTAATGATATCTCGGCCAAAAATATCAGTTATTATGTGCAACAAGCGCTGGCGGAAGGCACGTCAAAACCATAGAATGCTGACCATGAACATTAAAACCATCGGTTACACCACTTTTGCCCTGCTCGCCTTTGCCGGTAACTCTGTATTATGCCGCTTGGCATTAGGCGAAGGTCAAATCGATGCCGCCAGTTTTACCGTTATCCGCTTATTATCTGGCATCATAACCCTAGTCATTATTCTAAAACTGGCCCAGCTCACTCAAAAAAACACTCGAAGTACATCGCCAAAAACCACTTCAAAAGGCAGTTGGAGTGCCGCTTTGATGTTATTCGTTTACGCCATCGCCTTTTCTTACGCTTATGTCTCGCTCGACACGGGTACCGGCGCTTTAATTCTGTTTGGCGCAGTGCAAATCACCATGCTTTTGGTCGGCATCTTGTCTGGCAACAGGCTCCATTATGTCGAGTGGATTGGGGTTGCTACGGCTTTTTGTGGTTTTGTTTATTTGGTTTTACCTTCGGTGTCTACCCCGTCTTTAACCGGTTTTATCTTAATGACAGTGGCTGGTATCGCTTGGGCCTTTTATACCCTCAAAGGCAGAGGTTCCAAACATCCATTAGGTGACACCTCGTATAATTTTTTGCGCACCTTGCCGTTGGTGGCCATTTTGCTGGCTTTAACAATCCCACAAACTCAGCTGTCACAAACCGGCATTTTGCTTGCGGTGGTGTCTGGTGCAGTCACCTCTGGCATCGGTTACACGCTTTGGTATATCGCCCTTGGCGGATTAACGCCCACTCAAGCGGCGGTGCTGCAATTGCTGGTGCCAATTATCGCCGCTATTGGCGGCGTTGTGTTTGCTGGAGAATTGATTTCAGCGCGTTTGGTTGTGGCGTCGGCTCTGGTACTTGGCGGGATTTTATTGGTGGTGCTGAGTAAGCCTACTTCAAAGTAACATCATCGAGCCGCTACGCGCTCAGCCCTCATCATCCAAAGGCAAACTAACGCAAAAGCAACTCCCTGAATCGGGTATGCTGCGAACAGTGATATCTCCCCCGTGGGCTTTGGCAATCAGCAGGCAAAGATACAAACCAAGGCCAACGCCACCAGTTAGTCTGCCCCGACTGTGGTCGGCACGGTAAAATGGTGAAAAAACGTGGTCGAGGTGCGCTTCGCCAATTCCGCAGCCATTGTCGGCCACACTGAGATTGATATGATTCTCGGTTTTTTCGAGTTTGACATGAATATGGCGATTTTTATCCCAAGTATACTTAATAGCATTGCTGATGAGGTTACGCACCAAAAATTTGATTTTGGCGACATCCAGCACCATCGGCAGAGCATCAATTTGAGCTTGGTAAACCACACCATCTGACGCTTCATATTCACCAATAATATCAGCAATCAGGCCCGCAGCATCAACTTCAACTTTGTCGAGCGCAGTGTGTTTACCCTGTAAGCGCTCACTGTCGAGCAACCCTTCGACGATATCCTCCATTTCATCAATGTCATTGTTAAGCCTATGACTTATCGCAGATTCATCCAGTAAAGCGACATTAAGCTTCATCCGCGCTATTGGGGTGCGCAATTCATGGCTGATAGACAACAGCAATTGGCGTTTGGAATCAAAAATTCGCTCCAGGTCTTCGGCCATCTGATTGACAATCGCCACCAACTGACCCAGTTCGTCTTTTCTTTGATAAGGAATGCGATAACTCAAATCCCCTTCACCAATGCGTACCGCACCTTTTCGAATCCAGTTGATTGGGATGAAAAACCGTCCAGCAATAAAATAGCCTAACAGCAACAGCAATATCGCCATCAACGGAATAAGTAATACCACCAACCCGTAAGCATTGTCTTCTTGCCCTTTAAAACGATAACCAAAAATATACTGACGCCCCGCCCGGTTGAGCACCAAGTACCTCGAACCACTGGTCGAGCAATAATAAGCCGCGGTTTGGCTTAACTTTAATTCCATCTTAAGAGACGCATAGGCAGGTATGGTGACCCCAGTCTGGCCTGCCCCCTGCACTCTTAAGGCATAGATGGTTTCATTCATCAAGCGACTGATTTGCGTCGGTTTGGGGTCGGTTGGTAATTGCTCTGTGAGAAAGCGTAGAAAGGGAACAGGATAAGACAGTGGCGCTTTTTCCGTATCGCTATAGAGTCTGAACAGCGTTAAAAACAAGATAAATCCGCAGCCACCCACCAGTAAAAACAACACAACCAGACGCGCTGTGATGGAATACCAGACTCTGAGCAGCAGGGTTTTCATTTTTCTTGACCAGTAAAACTGTAACCTTGGCCCCACACAGTACGGATCAATTGCTGGTCCTCACCGGCCCTGCCGAGCTTGCGCCGTAAACGGCTGATGGAATTATCGATTGCCCGGGTTTGTAACATCACGCCTTCATTGAGTCCTTTGACGTATTGTAAAATCTTACTGCGCGCATACACCTTGCCCGGGTTACCCGATAATAAAAATAAAATGTCAAATTCAATGGTAGTCAAGTCGACAGTTTGGTTGTTGATCAACAGTTGCCGTTTTTCCCTGTTGATTATAAACCCCAGCTCCGGCGCACTGGGTTTAAGCTGTTGCGTTTTGTCGCGGCGCTGCAACAAACGCTGCATCCGGGCAATCAGCTCCCGAGGTTCGAACGGTTTGGCCAGATAATCATCTGCACCGTATTTAAATCCCATCACCTTGTCGTTAACCCCCCCCCTGGCGGTCAACATAATGATAGGAATATCGCTAGATTGACGGATCAACTTACACACTTGCAATCCGCTCATGCCAGGCAGCATCACATCAAGCAACAATAAATCGTGGCGCCCCTGCGCCAATAATGCCATGCCTTGTACAGGGTGCTGGCAGGCTTGTAATTCAAAATCGAATTTGCCGAGATATTCACTGAGCACCACAGCAATTTGAGCATCGTCATCAATGATCAATACAGGGGTTTTAGCGGTTTTAATGGGGTCCATACACAGGTTACAACTCCAAAAGCGAATGGGATTGCGCAAAACTGAATCAGCCCTTGCAGCAAGTCATGTTTCAAAATTGGCAATTGTATTTCACCCAATCAGATACGGCAAGCTTTTACGCTTAAAAATAGCTAGTTTTCGTCCAGAAACAATCGTCGGTGATGATTTCTAGAATGAAGCTGCGTTTTTGGATAGGCACTGGCGAGACAGGGGTCCAAAAGGGACATTTGTATCAATACTGTATCAGTCATACTGTTCCGCTTGATAGTTATGCTCTAGCGGTGAAAACTATCAATGCGAGTACATAGCGAAAGCTATATCGCCGTCACGATCATTGAGTGGAGACAAGGGTCTTGATGTAATCAACAAAATAGTGGCTCACTGGAAACATATGCGTTGTGTTTCCAGCGTTGCTGCTGCTATCCACAATACACTCCCTCCCCACAGTAGGAGCTGCTTTGGCAATTGCATCCTCGGCAATGTGCTCCTGCATTGCTCTACCACCAACATCCATGTCGGCGTGCATTGCTCTAATAAGGTATATCCATATACCGATCCCGCTGCGATACAAGGCGCAGCCTTGTCAAATTATTGATTTTGCGATGTAAATCACCGCTAAAGTTGCACCAAGTTATGGGTCAAGGTACTAGGCATCTTTCTATTTTGATGAGTTTTTGGCAACGACATCGAAAACTTTGGGCCGTAGACAAACATCAAGGTTTAGGCGTGATTCGAACCAAGGGCGGGCACAGGGGCCCGCCGCCACGCCGCCCCTACGGTGTTTTTATCAATTTTTTGCGGTATCCTCGGTTTCACCTTCGGATGCTCTTTCAAGCACTTCTGCTTCTTCTTCACCCATCATTACCGCCACTTTTTTTTCCAACGCTTCAAGCTTTTCGCGGGTGCGTTGCAGTACTTGGGTCTGTACGTCAAATTCATCTTTTGAGACAAAATCCATGTTCGACAGTTTGCGTTGTAAGACCTGTTTGGTTTTGGCTTCGATATCTTCAGCGAAGTTTTTCACCCCCGACGGCACTGCGTCGGCAATTTGTTTGGCTATTTCTTCAAGTTTTTTCGGGTTTATCATGTTTGCTTCTCCAAATTTTTGTTCATTGTAACTAAATTTTAAAGCGCAGTTGAGGTAGAATCCCCACTTTATTCCATTATCGTGATTTTCGCCCTACTCAATGAAGCTTAATCCTGGTCAAAACGAAGCCGTCCACTATATCAGTGGCCCCTGTCTGGTACTTGCCGGTGCGGGCAGTGGCAAAACCCGCGTGATCACCAACAAGATTGCGCACCTAATACAAAACTGCCAATACAGTGCCCGTAATATCGCCGCACTGACCTTTACCAACAAAGCCGCCAAAGAAATGAAAGAGCGGGTCCTTCAAAGCCTCAACAAGCAAGAAGCTAAGGGTTTGACCGTTTCCACGTTCCATACATTGGGGCTAAATATCATCAAAAAAGAAATCAAAATATTGGGTTACAAACCCAATTTCACTTTGTTGGATGATCAAGATACCTCGGCTTTGCTTAAAGAGTTGACCGAAAAAGAACTCGACGGCGACAAAGACATGTTAGGTTCGCTCAAAACCGCGATTTCGAATTGGAAAAACGATTTGATATTGCCGCCCGAAGCGATGCAACATGCCCAAGACGGGCAAGAAAGGCTGTTTGCCCAGTGCTACGAAAACTACCAGCGCAACCTGCGCGCTTATAATGCTTTTGATTTTGATGACTTGATACTCACCCCGACCCTGCTTCTTCAAAGTAACCAAGAAGTGCTCGAACGCTGGCAGAACAAAATTCGTTATCTGCTGGTTGACGAATATCAAGACACCAATACCAGCCAATATCTGCTGGTCAAACTGCTGGTCGGCATGCGGTCAAGATTTACCGTGGTTGGCGACGATGACCAATCGATTTACTCATGGCGTGGGGCCAAACCGCAAAATCTGGTGTTGCTCAAAACGGATTTCCCTGGGTTAAAACTGATCAAGCTGGAGCAAAATTACCGCTCTAGCCAGCGTATACTCAAATCAGCCAATATTTTGATCGCGAACAACCCCCACGTCTATGAAAAAAGACTGTTCAGCGAACTGGCTTATGGTCTGCCGTTAAAAGTGTTGTCGACCAAAGACGAAGATAACGAAGCCGAACGGGTGACTGCCGAGCTTATCAGCCACCGCTTTCAAAACCGCACCAATTATGGCGATTACGCCATTCTTTACCGGGGTAACTTTCAATCAAGGGTTTTTGAAAAATCATTGATGACCAACAGAATTCCCTACAAGATCAGCGGTGGTCAATCGTTTTTCGCCCGCTCAGAAATCAAAGACATCATGGCCTACCTGCGCCTACTGGTGAACCCAGACGACGACAATGCTTTTTTGCGTATTGTTAACGTGCCGCGACGAGAAATTGGACCTGCAACTCTCGAAAAAGTCGGTACCTACGCCAACGAACTACACATCAGCATGTTCGCAGCCTCACACGAACCGGGTTTGGCCGCCCATTTGAGTGGCCAGCGGTTAGAGAATGTACTTAAATTTGGCCGTTGGATAGTCGAAACTGCCGACAATGCCCAACGTGGCGATCCGGTAGCCACCATTCGTGATTTTGTCCGCCAGATGAACTACGAAGACTGGTTATACGAATCCAGCCCCAGCCCTAAAGCTGCTGAAATGCGCATGAAAAACGTCAGCCAGCTATTCAAGTGGATCACAGAAATGCTCGCGGGCAACGACGACAACGATCCAATGACCCTACCCGAAGTCGTCAGCAAACTGACCCTGCGTGACATGATGGAACGTAACGAAGAAGAAGAAGAAGCCGATCAGGTGCAGTTAATGACCTTGCACTCGTCCAAAGGGCTGGAGTTTCCGTATGTTTACATGGTCGGCATGGAAGAAGGCTTTTTGCCCCACGCAATGAGCATAGAAGAGGACAATGTCGATGAAGAGCGACGACTAGCCTATGTAGGTATAACCCGGGCGCAGCGTGAGTTAACGTTTACTTTGACCAAAGAACGCCGTCAATACGGTGAAGTCGTCAGGCCCGAACCTTCACGTTTTTTGTATGAACTGCCCCAGGATGATTTAGAATGGGAAGTAAAAAAGAAGGTGCAGAGCAAAGAAGAGAAGCAACAAAGTGGGTTCAAGGGCGTTGCTGGTTTACGTGAGATGTTGGCTAAAAAGAAAGGCTGAATCGCCAATAGTTTCGTATCACAGCAAAATTGTCAAAATCAACTAATCTATGGTAAACCTAACGGTATACCTTTAAATCTAACCTATCTTAATTTATAAAAGGGACTCCTCATGGCCGCCGCATCCAAACGTGAACAAATCATCGATCAGGCATTAAAGTTGTTTTACCAACATGGTTTCAATGCCACCGGGGTCGACAAAATAATCTCTGAAGCCAGGGTTTCGAAAAAGACCCTGTATAATCATTTTCGTTCAAAAAACGAGTTGATTTTGGCCGTGCTGCGCAAGCGCGATGAGCTGTTCAGAAACAACATGATGCGCGAAACCGAACGGATGGCGGTGCAACCCAGAGAGCGACTACTGGCGCTGTTTGATGTGATGGGCAATTGGTTTCACGAAGAGACTTTTTCGGGCTGTATGTTTATCAACGCTTCAGCTGAGTTTTCTGATTTAAAAGACCCCTGCCATATTTTATGCGCCGAGCATAAGCGGCTGATTTGCGACTACATTGAAGAACTGGCCAAACAGGCTGGTGCACAAGACCCACTAGAACTGGCCAAACAGCTCAACCTGCTGATAGAAGGGGCCATCGTCAATGCCCATGTCGAAGGGGATTTAGAAGCCGGACAACGGGCTAAGCGAATGGGCGAATTCTTGGTTGATTTGGCTTTGAAGTGAAGCAAGCCGCAGGCGAAAAAGGTAAAAGGCTCAGCGCTCTTTCTTAAGCTTAATAATCAAATCAATGTGGGGGATCAACTCTTCAATCTCTTGCAAATGCGTTCGTAACGACTGCCACTGCCCAAGGGAAAGTTTGCCAGAATCCAAGATCGCATGTTTGAGTTCACAAACCAGCGAATCATTCTCATCCTGATCAATGAACTCGTTAATATGCAACAAAGTATCTAAATCATCTTGAGAGATGATCTGTTGCTCTTTTTCAAGACGATCATCAATATTCTGCTTTTTGTCCACGGCAATCCCCATTTGTTAGTTTCAGATGGTCCGACACTTCGATGGTCCGACACTTCGGTGGTTCGACATTTCGACGATAACTAAGTATAGTCAAGATTGCTTTAGGCGTGATTCCAATTATCTATGTCGGCACCGTCACCCGGGGACAAACCAATGATATCGCCTTGTGTATTGATCCCCAAACCCAGCACTGTACGGTTAGCATAATTAAAGTACGCGGTCACCTGATTGATTTCCAACACCTCACCATCATCCCAACCAGCATCAAGCATGGCTTGAATGTCGGCTTTGTTAACATTGCCAATATCAAGCGTCAGCTTATGTGCATAGTCAAGTGCAGCGGTTTGTTTTGCATCAAAGGCATCAATGGGGGTTTTAGCCTCAAGTGCACTGCGCATCGCTTTTGAACGTGCTTCATCGGCCACTAAACGTGCCATGCCCTGATAGTGATGTTCCACGCAGTAATGACATTCGTTGAGCATACTGGTATACACGCCGATGGCTTCTAAAAACCACTTTTTGATGGTATTGCGCGGGTGATGCAACACATATTTGTACAGCGCCATATGCCCTTCCATCGTGTGAGGGCGCAAGCCATGAGCCAGCATAATGTTGTCAACATTGTTGTCTGGACCTTTGACTCTGTCATACAAAGCCTTTAATTTTCCGGTTGCCTGCTCATAAGAAATGGTTTTTATCCAGGTCATGGTTTTTTCCTCAAAGGTTGTTGTTTTCAGTGGTTAATTTGCATTGTATATACAACCTACCCTATCGTCAACCGTGCATTAATGCAATATTTTCATGAATAAATATGCGAAGCAGATTTATTCATCCATCGCCAAAAACGCCTCGGCCAAACGTATCATGACGGGCTCATCGGCTACGCAAATACGAATAAAATGCTCATCGTTCAATATATTCATTACCATGACGACAAAACCGGCCTCAAACAAGTATTTGGCGATGTCGGTGCCGGGCAATTGGCCGTGATGAAGCAGTAAAAAATTGGATTGGCTGCGAAATACCATCCATTTATCGTTAACCGCGAGCCTTTGTTTGAGTGATTACATCGATTCACGGATGTTGTGGGCAAACTTCACTTAACCCCTGATTAGCATCGTCAAGTAACACAATACCGTATTGTTGCGCGGCACAAATGTCTCTGATCTGCTGATGGTCTAAAGCACTGGCACAGGGGTTGTTTTTAAAGGCATAGCAGAATTCCCTCTTATGTCAGCAAAAATCAATTCTGGTCCATGCTTGAGCTTCAGCATGAGCCGATAGTTTGTCATCTGGTGTCACGACCACCGGGTATTTCACCGCCTCAAGCAGTGGCAAGTCATTAATACTGTCGCTGTAAAAGTAGCTTTCATCCAGATTGTGACTAGGGTTTTGTGTCAACCACTGCTGCAAACGCGTCACTTTGCCCTGTTGAAAACACGGCGTACCGGCGATAATACCGGTGATCTTGCCATTTTCACGCACCAAGTCGGTGGCCAATATACCATCGACGTTAAATTTGGCAGCAATAGGGCGACTGACATATTCATGGGTGGCAGTCATGATGAATATCTAGCGTCTGATTGGTGTATTGCTGGTAAAAAAGGTCGTTTTGCCTGTCATACTCTACGCTGTCGACCAATGCTTTTTCGACCAAAAACTGGCCAAATAAATAGTCGCTGTCTCCAGATAACAGGGTGTTATCCAAATCAAAGATTGCCAATGCCATTTAAAAAATCCCTTCGATATTTACATTTTGCTGTATACAAATAATAACCTAAAAACTAACAAGGTCACAAAAAACACAGGCCAGTGCCAAAAACAACGGTAAAACCGCTATTTTAGCTTCTAATCCATGGCATTTCTTCCAAATTTTTACTTATCACCTATA
Organism: Algicola sp.; assembly: GCA_013216025.1. Taxonomy (GTDB): domain Bacteria; phylum Pseudomonadota; class Gammaproteobacteria; order Enterobacterales; family Alteromonadaceae; genus JABSOG01. The sequence goes on from JABSOG010000089.1 coordinate 12,755, forward strand.
ATTAAATGAGGTGTACTTGAACAGTCATTCAGGATGATAAAACTAAACGTGTTTACCCATAAAAAATTAACAGTCCCGGTTGTATCCTCATACTTTACCAGCCGCAGCAAAAACAACAGACAATCACTTAAAACCAGCCTTTTGGCACTGGTGGTTTCATCGTTTTTAACGGCTTGTGGTGGAGGTTCTGGCGGCGAAATAACGCCACAAACCCAGCCAACGCCCACTATCCCTGATCCATCCCCAGATCCAACCCCGATCCCAGGCACTGGCGCGCTAAAAGTCATAGACTTCGATTATATTCAGCGCTCAGCCGGTGCTGCCTATAACCCCGGTCAGGTGCAAACGGCCGCTTTTGCGAATGCTAGTGGTACATTCAGGTTGCCATTAACCGATCAGAACCTGACCGGCAATTTGACCGTTTCGGTAGATTTGACCGATCCTGATGGCATCGCAGGAGTTTATTACGGTTTTACCGGCACCACCAAGGTCGAGGCCTTGTGTACCAGCAACTGCGGCACCGATTATCACCGAACAGTCACTGGCATCAACCCGCTGGACCATGGCGTCACCTCCGGCAATCAGCGCCTGGAGCTTTGGGTCGGCGACAACATCGACAATCTGGTCACCGTAGGTACGGTTAATTTCAACTGGCACGTTACCCCGGTCACTGGCATCAACGCCACCAGAGCAAACAACACCATCAATTTGGGCTGGAACCCACTCAACAATTACCTGCGTTACAATGTTTATGTGGCTTCGCAGCCGGGCGTGACACCAGACAATTACCAAACCCTTGCCGATGGACAAGCATTTTTGGCACTGAGAGATTCTGCGCTGGCCCTTGATCACAAAGAAGATTCAAGAAATTTCTATACCATGATCACCGGCATTGACGGCTCTGGAGAAAGTGCTTTTGGTGAACCGATGGCTATCTTGGCATTGGCCGAGGTCATTGATTTACCACCCGATGCGGTAGACGATGCCTTTTCGATGAATGAAGACGAATCACTAACGGCCAGTGTATTGGGTAACGACAGCGATTTGGAAAGTGCATTTGTCACCATCAGCACCGCGCCAATTATACCACCCGAAAACGGTCAGCTCGCCATCAACGCAGATGGCACATTTACCTACAGCCCAGATAGTAACTTTAGTGGTCGCGACGGTTTTACCTATCAAATCAGTGATGGTGTCGGTAATACTGATATCGCCGTTGTCTCCATCACGGTGCTTGAGGCCAATGACCCGCCGCAGCCCTCTTTTAACAATTTCAATATCGAATTGGGTGCCGCTGCTACTGCCAACACTAAAAGCAGCACTAATACCAATACCAGCAGCAACGCTCAAACTTTCAATCTAAGCGCTGCGACTAACGAACTAATCGTATTGGCGCCGGGTCTGCTGATTAACGATTTGGATATTGACAGTGGTGTGCTCAAAGTGTTGCTCGACCCGGTAGAAGGGCCTTTCCAGGGTACTTTGATATTACAAGAAGATGGCGGGTTTTCTTACACAGCCGACGCGGGCGCAACAGATACTGATACCTTTACCTACCGAACAATCGACGGTACCGGGGCAACCGCAGACTCAGTGGTGCTTATCACCATCAATGGCGGTAACTTCTTCCCGGTTGCGGCCAACGATCGTTACACTCTCAATGAAGATGAGACTTTTAACAGCACTATCAGCACTAACAACCCTTCAATATTGAGTAACGACTTTGACCTTGATACCGCAGACACCCTAACCTTAGTAACGCAGCTTGAACAAGCCACTTCTCATGGCATTTTGAATCTTGCCCCAGACGGCACCTTTACTTACCAGCCTAATGCAGGTTATTACGGCATCGACAGTTTTAAATACCGAATCAGCGATCCACAAGGTGCGCTGGCCGAGGCTGCCGTCATACTCACCATAGTCAAAAAGAACAACCCGCCCTTTGCCGTGCTCGACATCTACCGGCCAAGCGAAGATACCACCTTTAACGTCAGCGCCATCCGAGGCGTTTTGGCCAATGATTCAGATCCTGACTTTGATCCTAAATTCGTCACCACCACACCGGTAGAAGCCCCCATTCATGGTCAATTGACCTTGTCGGCAGACGGCAGTTTCAGCTACATCCCCGAAGCAAACTTCTTTGGTACCGACAGCTTCCGTTATGAGGTCAAAGACGACAGCGGTTTATCGGCAATAGGCACCGTAAGATTGACCGTCATCAATGTCAACGACAACCCGGTAGCCATCGACGACAATGCCCAAACCACTGGCGTCAACCCGGTGGTCATTGATGTACTGGATAACGACACAGATATCGAGGGCAATATCCTCAAGGTTGACAGTGCGACAGTGCCGGCCAACGTGGGTTCTTCGATTGTAGATACCGACAACACCCTGACCTTTATCCCAAAGAAAAACTTTGACGGCGTTGCTGAAATAGATTACACGATTAGCGATGGCGCAGGTGGTACAGCCTCAGCTAAGGTATTTGTCTCGGTCAACGTTCTTAATACTGCTCCGGTTGCCGTAGACGATAACTACACGACTACCGAAGATCAAAACTTCAATGTCAACGGCAACAATCAGCCCAGGCTGCTGGCCAACGACAGTGATGCTGATGGCAACGCGATTAGCGTAGACAGGGTACCACTAACCGATGTCAGTCACGGTAAGGTGACTCTCTCAAGCAATGGCACTTTCAATTACCGACCAGACAACGACTTTTTTGGCGAAGATTTCTTTGTTTATCAAATCAGAGACAATCAGGGCGGTTTTGCCAGTGCCACAGCGACATTGAATGTGGCAGCTGTGAATGATGCGCCGCAAGCGTTTGACGACAGCGTCAGCACCTCTGAAGAAACCCTGCTCAATATCAATGTACTGAGTAATGACGTTGATGTGGATAACGACACGTTAACGATTTCGACGGCATCCGCGTCAAACGGCACCACCACTATTTTGGCTAACAATACCCTAGATTACACGCCAAATTTAAATTATGTTGGCACCGATGAGATAAGCTACAGCATCAGCGACGGCAACGGCAGTTCAGATTCAGCCGTGGTAACGGTGAATGTACTAAATGTCAACGATGCGCCCAGTGCCAACAATGACTTCATATCCGCCGTCGAAGGCACCCCGGTGACCATCAACGTGCTGACCAATGACACTGACATTGATGGCGACAATCTCACGGTAACCCAGGCCATCGCAAGTAACGGCAGTACCGTCATCAATGGCGGCACCAGTGTGACCTACACACCTAATTTTGGTTTTTCGGGGATCGATAACGTTGTCTATTTCATCAGTGATGGCAATGGCGGCAACGACAACGCCACCATCATCATCAATGTAGTGGCCCTTGGCAACGAGTTACCTGTGGCCAACGACGACACCGCATCTACGGTGCAAGATGTGACTGTAGATATCAATGTATTAGCCAATGATTCGGACCCCGATGGTGATGTGTTGAGCGTTTTCGACGTCAACGCCATACTGGGTTCGGTTTCGATTCTTGCCAACAACAACCTGCGATTCATTCCGCTTTCAGGTTTCGTCGGCACCGATACCATCAGCTATAACATTGATGATGGCAGAGGTGGCTTAGCCTCTGCAATCGTTACCGTTACCATTAATGCGGTGGTGATCAACAGCCCGCCCGTCGCCAACAACGACAGTGCCACAACCAACGAAGACACGGCCCTTTCCATCGATGTATTAAGCAATGACAGTGATGTCGACAACGACCCACTAACAATCAACAGTGCCACGGCGACCTTGGGCAGTGTCTCTATTGCAGCCAACAATAACCTCGA
>JABSOG010000899.1 GCA_013216025.1 Algicola sp.
AGTTGGATAATCAAAGTCTGGACCCTGAAAACTCCGGGTTCGGACTTGGTTAAAGTCAAAGGTTTGAGAGTGGTTGAATCTTCTATGTCGGGCATGGTCAAGTACCTGGAAGATCCCAATACCTGTGACGATGTCGGTTGTTACGATGCGTTTGTGATGGAAGAGTTGCCCACGCCACCGATGCACTATGCGGCTTACTCTTCATGGAAATTTGCTTTGCCGTTTCCGTTTAACCATCGCGAAGCCCAAACTTTAGTGCTGCACCAGCAAGACCCCGTAACCAAAGAAGTGCTACTGGATATTATTGCCACCCCAAACAAAATCAAGCCAGACTTGTGCTGCGTACGTTTGACTCATTTGCATAACAAATGGCGCTTCACCCCAGTCGGTGACGGCAAGATTGAAATTGAGCTGACCCAAGACATGGATCTTGGCGGCAACATGCCGGGGTTCTTGACCAGCATGATGGTGCCTGAAACCACATTCAAAGTAATGACTGACATCGTTGAACACCTGAAAATGGATAAGTTCCGTAACGCCAAAATCGATTACGTCGTCGAACCCTAAACGGTAGGAGCGAGCTCCAGCTCGCGATAAATGGCGCAGCCATTTTAGTTAAATTGAAGAAATAACAAGTAAAAAACAATTATCCAACCCGGAGAAAAAAAAGTGGAAATTAGCAGCACATTAGACCAAAGCAATATCTTACAGGAAAAGAGTAAATCCCCCAGCAAACTGAAAAAATTCGGCCGAAAAGCTTTAATCGGCCTGATTGGTTTTATCGTGCTGTTTGTGGTCGTTGACCGAATTTGGGTCGCTTCTGGCTCAAACCAGTGGGTATTAAAACAAGAAGAAAAAGGCATCAAGATTTATACCTTGAAAACGCCGGGCGCGAGCATCATCAAGGTCAAAGCAGTGAAAAACTTCAACATGACCCTGAGCAATATCATTGCGCCGTTTTTGGATGAAACCATTCAAGACGATTGTGCCGCTTGGGTCGAAGGTTGTTTGGAATATCGCATTCTAAAACCTTGGAACCCCAAACTGCAAACCAACCTGCAAATGTGGCGTATCGAATTGCCTGCCCCTCTTTCACCTCGTGAAATGCTGGTTCAAGGACAAATCTATCAAAACCCTGATACTAAAGTGGTGACGCTAGAAAACCTTGCAGCACCCAACAATATCGAGCCAAGTGAAGGTTTTGTTCGTATCAGACATTTCCACAATATCTGGCACTACACGCCATTGGCCAACGGTGAAGTGATTGTTGAGTTGGTTCAAGACTTTGACATGAGCGGTTTCTTCCCAGACTTTTTGTTGAACTTGGCGGGTCCAAGTCAATTGTTCAAAATGTTTGATGAGGAATTGCCAGAATTGTTGGGTCGTGAAAAGTACGTTAATACCACACTCGATTTCATCGAAGAACTCTAGGCCTGCGGCCATAAGGTCAAAAGATCTCAACACGGAGGCACGGAGTCACGGAGGAAAGAAAGAGGCAAAACAAAAGATTGAAAGATTGAAAAATGATAAAACATCGGGATTTAAATGCACAAGCAGACCAAATTCGTCTTTTAGCTTTTAGCTTTTGGCTTTTAATCTTTCCTCTTTCTTTCTCCGTGTCTCCGTGCCTCCGTGTTGAGGCTTTTGACCTTAATCTTTTAACCCCCCGATCTCGCAATAGCCATTTTACCAAACCCTCTACTGACGAAGAGGGTTTGGTAAGCTGCGCCTGCAGTTTGTCAAAAATAAAAATATTCTCCCGCGCCTTTTTGAAGGATTGAAACATGTTAGCTACCTTAAATCTCTATTGTCATGGTTATGTTGCCACGCCCATTATCGAAGCCTGTCGATTGCAAGGGTTATTCAAACGCCTCAATCGCAGTCTCTTTGTGCAACGCCAACACCTCATTAAAGAACTCAATGCCAATGCCGGTTATTTTACCGTGGCGTTACAGACCTTGACTTCGTTGGGCTGGCTCGAACAGGATGAGACTGACGGTTATCGCCTGACCGCTCAAGCCAATAGTGATTTTTTCAATCTCGACCTCACTTCACTTTACGCCGTTGATGCCCAGCAACTGATCACCCAAGCCAAACATGTTCGTAAACTGGTCAAGGTCATCAACAAGACGTTGGCTGATGACAGCGGGATGGATTGCTTGTGGACCCAACTGACCGAAGGCGCATTCTTATTACCACTGATTGTGGCGCTCAAAACCCTAGAGGCCGACAACTTCGGTGAAGCACTGGCACAACTTGACGGCAAACTGGCCAAAGCGATAGCCACATTATTCTGTCGCCAACAGTGGTTGGCGGAAAACAAAACCCACTTGACCGCACGGGGTAAAGAACTGCTGGCCACCGACTTGCCCGGGTTGGCAATGTCTTATCGTCCGATGCTGTTTGCCATGCAGGCGATGTTGTTCGGCGACCATGAGTCGGTATTTACCCGTAAACCTTGTGGTGGTGCCGCCCATGTTGACCGTGAATTGAAGACCATGGCCGGTGGTTTGCAGCATCAACACTGTTTTGATGCCTATTACAAAGAGATCATCGAAATTTTCAACCAGCAACCGCTGGCCAATCAACCTCGTGCCATTGTTGATGTGAGTTGCGCCAACGGTCAGTTGTTAAAGACCGTTTACCAGATCATTGTTGACAAAACCGTACGCGGCCTGCATCTGGGCACCGAACCGTTGTGCATGATTGGTATCGACCACCATCAAAAAGCCCTTGATGCCACTGCACAAACCTTGCAAGGTATCAATCATCAGACTTTTATTGCAGACATCAATCAAGCAGACAAAGTACACCAACTGCTAGAAGATAAAGGTTACAACTCTTCACAGCTGTTACATATTCGCGCCTTTAGAGAGCACAATATTCGGGTTGACGCCGACTTGCCCATCGACCCAGCCATGAATATTCTTGCGGCTGGTCAACCGGCCTATTATGTCGGTAAACAGGGTGAATTGCTTAGTGCGGCAACGGTATTAAGCCAAACCCAACAGCACTTTAAGTCTTGGGCAAAAAACCTTGAACAGTCTCGTTTACTGATATTAGAAGCCCATACCTTGCCAACGGATGTGATACGCAAACAACTCGATTACGCCGAAAACTTCTATTTTGACAGTGTCCATCACCTGTCACATCAATATCTGATCAGCGCCGAAGCCTTTATCATTCTGGCTGCCAATGCCGGTTTGTTTAATCGCGACCCGGTTAAATACTATCCCCGCACCGACAACGCCTGTCGCATCACTTTGCATAATCTAGTCAAACGCGATTATGTCGTCCGTCATGCGCATGTTGATGACTTGCCAGTATTGTTTGAGCTAGAAAAACTGTGCTGGCAGCATACCCTTTCGTCACCCCAGCAGATCACTGCAAGGGTCGAAAACTATCCACAAGGTCAATTTGTGTTGGAAAAATTCGGTGAAGTCATCGGTGTGGTATTCAGCCAACGCATTAGCGAGGAAAGCAAACTTGATCATTGTACTGCCGCGCATGTTGGTGACTTGCACGAGACCGCTGGC
>JABSOG010000900.1 GCA_013216025.1 Algicola sp.
CATGCTCAATTCACTGATGAATTTATCGGCATTAGATACCCTGTACTTGCGAGATAATCAACTCATCGACATTTCAGCACTGGCCGGTTTGAGCGGATTGACGCGCTTGTATTTAGACAATAACCAAGTCAGCGATATTTCGGCATTAGCCGACTTAACTGGCCTGTCGACCATTCGATTGAACAACAACCAAGTCACTGATATTCAAAGTTTGTTTAACTTAATCAATGCTCAAGACATTAATTTGACTGGCAATAACGGTATTGTTTGTGGCGATTTAGATGCTTTAACGACATTGATGGGTGAAGGCATAGTGACCGCGCCACAAAGCTGTTCGACGGGTGTTTTTTAAATAAAGCGCGGTCAACAATCGTCCCACTTGTTGACTTGAAGGAGGATTTCTTTTAGATTGCCTACGCGCCACAAAGCCAATGCGAGCCAATTGACTGGCAGACACTGTGATGAATCGTCATATGGCGGGTCGCGTATCCATTATGTATTTAAAGAAAGATTATAAAAGGAAGACAATGAAAACCATTATTTTTACTGCTGCTTTGACAGCACTGGCCCTTGTACCAAGTGCAAGCCAAGCCACCGAAACCCACAACTTTCCTGCATCAACCGCCTGCGCTGAAAAATTCAATTTCGGTCAGCCTTCACCCTATCAACCTGCCTACCCTAACCGGGTTAAAATAACCCGTGGCGAAGGCAATTTATATGTCCGGGCCCAAGCAGCAATTGATTGCGATGTGCCTTACATTAACGGTCGTTATGTTACAAAAATCTCGCTGGATGTTAGCTACTGGTTAACCGTCGGATGGGACTGCCGCTTATGGACTCGCCGAACGGGCACCAGTGATTATCACGGCGCAGCGGCTAGAGTCGAGAGTAGTGGCATCACTGAATTTTCATTCACTGATTTGGGCGTTTTGGCCGACGGCAGCACCTTCAATATGGCCTGTAACAACAGTAGTGTTAGCGACAGCAGTGTTGACGCTTATACTCGCTACTGGGGCGTCACGGTTGAATACGCTGACCAATAAATCCCTAACAAATCCCTCTGCCTAGAGGGTCATTCCCTAGGGGTTTATCCTCTAGGGGTCACAGTTCAAATTCAATCTCATCCAGTTCATATAGCGCCTCGTTGAACAGCGGTAAAACTCGTTGCGTTGCAACCCGGTCCGGACTATCAACAAGCTTATCTATCATTTGGCCAATTTGTGCTACCGTACAGTGCTCAAAAACGGCTAAATAATTGAGCCTCACGGCAAATGCGACATCGATTTGATTGATCATTTTACTCATTTGCAATGAATGACCACCCAACATCAGAAAATTGTCCGCGATGCCTACCTGTTCAATCGCCAATAGGTTCTGCCATATCTCACAGAGTTGTTTTTCAGTGTCACTGACAGCGGGTTTATACTCATTTGAACAATGACTGAAATCAGCTTCCGGCAATGCACGGTGGTTAATTTTGCCATTTGTAGTTAATGGAAATTGGTCCAATACAACCCACGCCGAGGGCATCATATAGCTTGGTAACTTATCTGTTACGTTGAGTTTGAGTTGCTCAATCACCCTTTGCGTTTGTAGTCTGTCGCTGCAAGTCAGCACCACATAGGCTATCAGACGTTTGTCACTGCTTTGGCTTGTTATCTCTTTGGCTGTCACCAGCACTTCGCTGACATTTTGCCCAGCTGCAATCACCTGTTCAATTTCCTGGGGTTCAATCCGCATTCCCCGGATCTTCAGTTGGTTGTCCAAACGCCCCATAAAAATCAGATTGCCATCCTCGGTAAAACGAACCAAATCGCCCGTTTTATACAGCACACGACTACTATCGGGATCGGTGGAATCGAAATAGCGATTGGCGACAAAATTGACGCTAGTCAGTTCGGGTCTGTTTAAATACCCTCTGGAAAGTCCAGCCCCGCCAATAGTTAACTCACCCGGTGTGCCAATGGGTGCCAAGGCCCCTCCATTTTGCAAAACATAAACCTGTACACCAGCAAAAGGTCTACCAATAATGTTTTGATCTTCAGCTGACGTAACCCTGTGACAGGTTGCTTCACCGGTCTCTGTTGGCCCATAACAGTTAAAGACATCGGTTTGACCAAAATCGATAGCGCTCAGGTGTTCTTTTTGCAGGTTTTCACCGCTGAAATACAGTCGTGCCAAATGATCCAGTGAAATATCGGTGTCGGCCAAGGCTGAAAATTGCGAGGGCACAAAATGACAGGCATTCACCTGCCCAGAATTAACCAGCGCTTTAATTTCAGTCACATCAAAACTTGACCGGGTGATAATGATCTTGGCACCACCCAATAGATGAGAGAACAAATCCGAGACCGATACATCAAACACGTAGTTGGTTTTAAACAGGTAGCTATTTTTCCGGGCGCCACTAATATCAGCCCAATAATGATTGCGACAAACACTCGCTTTATGGTCAATCATCACACCTTTGGGATTGCCGGTTGTGCCGGAAGTATAAAAAACATAGGCCAAATGTTTAGCACAACTTGTCGGTGCCAGGTTTTCGCTCGGTGCGTCTTGGTGGTCCACATTATCAATCGCCAAAACGTGAGGGTTTTCATCTGTTTTGGTCATCATCTGAGCCAGCATTGGCTGATAGTGTTGTTGCGTCAGTATCAATTGCGTTTTACAGTCACTAACAATGAATTGTGTTCTTGGTCCGGGGTACTGAGGCGATATCGGCACGTAAGCCGCACCGGCCTTAAGTATGGCCAAAATGGCGATCACCATCTCCAAACTTCGGTCTAGATACAGCGCAATCAAAGTGTCTGGTAGTAAAGCGGCGTTAGTGTGCTGTTGATACTGCCGACAGATCACATGCGCCAGTTGATTGGCTTTTTCATTGAGTTGCCGGTAACTCAATTGTTGGTTTTCGAATACCAGCGCGATATTATTCGGCGTTTTTTCAACCTGACTTTGAAAAACCTGATGAAGCGTTTTGTGCTGCACAGTTGGGCTGTCGATTTTGCTCCAGTGGTATAACAAGGTGTCGCGTTCGCGCGCTTCAAGCAACGACATATCAGTAATACGCTGATGCGGGTCGCTAACCATGTGTTTGAGCACCGTGATATACATAGTGATCATGCGATTGATGGTTTTTGGCGAAAACAGGCTAACGGCATAATTGACATGGCCGCTTAATTGTTGATGTCCATCACAGACAAATAAATCCAAATCAAATTTGGCCGGATTAAACAGAGTCGCGACCCCGCGAACACTGGCCTTCGAAAAAGGCAGTCCTTCATATACCTTGTTGTGATTGCCAAAATCCTGTACGCCAAACATAACCTGAAATATTGGGTGACGGCTCATATCAGGCTCGACATCTAACAACATCATGAGTTGTTCAAAAGGTAATGCTTGGTGCAATTTGGCTTGCATCACCACCTCGTGAACAGCAGCTATTAAAGATTGAATGCTGCTGCGGGTATCAACTTGTGTTCGTAATACCAAGGTATTGATAAACAAACCAATCATTGATTGAGTCTGTTCA
>JABSOG010000901.1 GCA_013216025.1 Algicola sp.
TGGTACTTTTCGTGGTCTAAATTGAGCTGATAACTGACGGTGATGGGGCCATTGCCAACGGTATCAAGCGACCAACCGGCATCGTCTGTCTCGGTCACTTTTATAGGCTGATTATTGCTGTCTTTAACTGTTAAGTCGCTAACAAAAGTTGCCCAGCGTTTAGGCTGGCTGTTGGCACCATGAAACATGTACAAGTTTTTGTCTTGAGGTGTGAATGTGGCGGTTACTTTGGCAATCTTATGATTATCCGCAGCAATGGTCACAACATAAGCAAGTTCATCGTCTAAATTAGCGCCTGCCATGCTTTGATGACTGCAAAAAAAGGATGTTGCTGCAATAACAACGAAGGTAAATCGGCTGATAATATTTTTGTTCACAGTATGACTCCTGAACGATAGTTGATGCTTCTATACAGCAAAGTTCAGGCCGACTTGTAACCAATTGATATTTATCAAAAACATTAAAACCAAGGTAAAAGTGAGGTGAGGATAACGGTGATGCAATCTCAATAATGGAATGGGATTAATCAAACCCATCCTATTATTGGGATGGGTTGTGCAGCAAGCTCAAATCACTCCAGCGGTTGTTCATAAAGTTGCAAAGTGCAATCGTCACACTGGGCGTCAGACCATCGATAGACCTCGCTTTTGCCATCGCCATCCAAACATACTGGCGTTTTTGATTGAACATAAACAACAAACTGGCCTAAAATCTGATAATCTTTAATCACTTTAAATAACTCTAATAACCACTAGAGCAGAGCATTCAAAAATGAATCGATTAAACCTTTTGCCATTAAACTTAATTCGAACAGCGCTGTTTTGTGGCCTGATATCAGCCCCCAATGTCATGGCCCATACAGATCACCAGCCGACCAATAAAAATTACGATGCAGCTCTAGCTAAAAAACTCGGCGCCGATGAACGTGGCATGAGAGGTTTTGTCCATGTGGTACTAAAAACAGGCCCTAATGACGCGAAAATCACCGACAAGGCAGAGCGGAAGCGTTTGTTCGCCGGGCATTTTGCTAATATGGCACGGCTGGCCAAAGCCGGTAAATTATTGGTGTCAGGTCCTTTTTTTGAGGGTAAACCGATGCGGGGTTTGTTGATTTTTAATGTCGCGACACTCAAAGAGGCCGAATCCTTGATCAAAACCGATCCAACGGTAGAGGCAGGGATATTTGTTTATGAAATGACCAAACTGTATGGTCCTGCCGGTTTGGTGCAAATGAATGAGATTCAGGGCAAACTTCGCAAAGATAAGTAGGGCATTTTTTTAGACAATGCCAACGGCAAATACAGTCGTTTAAAAAGCGCATTGCTGTTTAAACCAGATTCGCGTCTTAGTAGTGTCAATTGATGGTGATTGAACCCTGATGGAAGATAGGGTTCGTATGGATAGGGATAAATAGGTCCATCAGGAATAGATGGACAACCAAAACAACATAAAAACATTACAATACTCCTTTATTACGTTCAGGCCATTCTAGCACAACAACGGGCGATGCAAAGCTAACGGCTAAGCACGCCCAATTTACACCACTGCCTTTCACAAGGCACGCCATCACCGTCTCCATCAACTTTCATATTTGGACAGTTTTTCAAATAAAAACGGGCTTCTTTACACGACGTCATTTGCCCGCAGTGCTGTTTTCCTTGGCAACTATAACCGCTGAAGTCTTCTCTAATAACAGGCGCCCTAACTGGCGTTCTAACTGGCGTTCTAACTGGCGCTCTAACTGGCGTTCTAATTTGAATTCTAGTTGGCTCTGGATCTGGCGCTGCTTTGGTGGGCAGTCGAACGGGAGTATTAACCACAGCAGGCGTTGTTAAGGTTGAAGACCGGACAGGCGTATTCACCACAGGTTTTTGCTGTGTCACATATTTGTATGCCCCAAATAGTGCCAGTACAATTACAACCACTTGAACAGCCGAACCGCTTTTCTTGTTACGCTTTGAGCGTTGCCCCGCGTACTGCTTGTTTTGAGTCGATTTGCTTTGAACGGGTTTAGCAAAGCTTGCAGCATGATTAACTTTGGCAGCCAAACCTTCAATGCGGGCATTGTAGGCCTTGTCTTTACCATCTTTGTCGGTGGCAATAATGAAATATAAGACATCCCCTACCCTAGGTTTTCGAGGCATACTCTTAAGAGCAGAAATATGAATAAACAAGTCTTTGTCTAACTCGTCAGATTGAATAAACCCGAATCCCCGTTCATCATTCCAACGGACCAACTTGCCTTTTATTTCCATCGAACATCTACCTTTATTTAAATTTTCAGCGCTTCAATTAAGTAGGACCAATCGTTACTGCCTTGCATATGAATCGTGGGATAAAAATGGATGCTCCGTCGATGGCACTTCAATTTGTTGGGCCGTGAGCTGTGGACTTCGCAAAATAAATCGGTTGATATCAGAATTAATGAAGAAGAATCGTTTGGGTTTTTTAGCGACCAGAACAAAGAACTTGTGATGAGGATGCACGTCGAAATTGACCCATCGATAAAACACATCTCCAAGATTAAGTGACATTACTGCTTCGCACGTATTGCAACAACTCAATGTCACCAATTTCCTCCAGCATCGCTTCGAAATCGATAACTTTATTCAAATCAGCCGATTGCCATGCGTGCCCGTGACTTACTTCTGTACGTTTCTTAAAGTCCATATCGGCCAACATATCGACAGCGTAATCAATACTATTGACATCAGACTTGGAGAGTTTCTTGAGGTTCGCCTCACGACTGGTCGCCAATGAATAACCATTCACGACAATATAATGCTCATCTTGAAGGGGATTACGCAGCATATCGTAGATTTCAGATGGTACGGGACCATAATTCATCTTGACATAACGGTTCCCGGTTACAGGGCGGCCATAATTTTCCAAGTGGTTCATATCAGAGAAGAAGCATATCTTCATCAGGGTATGTTTGTCACATTGCGGCACTTTAGATACGATGTAAATCATCATTTCAGCCGCTTTATCTTTATCAAACTTGAACTTAATCATGGGCGCCTCCTTTTTAAATTTCTACGGGGCTTGAATGAGGTGATTATAGCAAAATACGAGTAACAAACATCTATTGCTGTATAAAGTAACAGATGTTTTAAGTGACGCAATCAACGCTTTACCTCAAAACAGCCAACGCCTGCTTTAAGATCTCCTGGGAGATTGATTCAACACTGCGAATTGCCTCATTTTCAATACACTCAACTCTATACCAATCATCGCCTTGTGACAATTGTTCATACACGCCAGCGACCTTGTTCATATAACTGGTGTCGGCTTCGTGCAAGTCTTGTTTTTTGTCGGTGTAATCTCGGGCGTCTTTTTTAAGGACCAGTGAGGTTGAGCTGGTGACATCCATGCTGAGCAGTATATTGAGGGTGGGTTTTGGCAGGCCGTAGACTTCGTGCTCGAGGGTTTTTAACCAATCGCACAGTGCGGTGCGTTCATCGCCTGCTAACTTTGCCCCTTGATGGGCAATGTTTGACGACACATAACGTTCAAACATTGC
>JABSOG010000902.1 GCA_013216025.1 Algicola sp.
GCCAAAAACCAGCCATTATTCTCAGCTAACTCTTTGGCAACCCGCACCATACCGCTACCGCGCTCTGCCGCTGGCGTCAGCACGACTTTGGCGCCCATGGCACGCATAATTTTACGTCTTTCAATAGAAAAGGTTTCGGTCATGGTCGCAACAAAAGGATGCCCCAATGTTGCACACACCATAGCCAATGCGATACCAGTATTGCCAGAAGTGGCTTCAACAACGGTCTGCCCTTCTTCAAGCAGTCCTTTTTGTTTGGCGTCATTGATAATGGCAAAGGCAAGACGGTCTTTAACCGATGACATCGGATTAAAATATTCTGCTTTTACGAAGAGATTGACGTTTTTGGGACCGAGTTTATTGATTTTGATAATGGGAGTATTGCCGATAGTGTCCAATATGGAGTCATGGATCATAATATGTTGCCCTCAGATTATATGGAATGGGTTTTATCACTACCCGTTGTTATTAGCATTCGTAAATGGGTTTTATTAGCAACCGTATAGTTATTTGCATTCGTAAATGGGTTTTATTAGCAACCGTATAGTTATTTGCATTCGTATAATAGTGTGCAAGTGGCATTTAAACAACAGTCAAACAATATACTTCTAACTGAACCACTGTAAAATCAGCAGCCCGACCAATCCAATGGTGATCATTAGTACGGGTATAACAGTTTGTTTGTCATTCATAGTGGATTTGCCTTTGTCGTTTTTATTTTAAGCATCGCAATTTGCCCTAGTGCCCAAAACAAAACTAGGGCGATTTTACCAAATATGGACCAACATTTTGATTACCCCACAAAAACCTCGCTCTTAAGCCTGTCAGAGTTTACAATTGCCGCGTTTCAAAGCGATATTTGAAACATCTCAACATCAATAAATGGAAAAAGTAATGAAAAAAATACTCGTGTTATTGTTTGTCAGCGTTTTTTCGCTGGCATTAAGCCCCCATGCGACGGCTAACCCCTTTACCCCCGAAGAAATATTTTCAGACTTGGCCATCGACAGATTCATCATCTCACCCGATGGCAAATACATCGCCTACAACATGCCCCAGGATAATACCGATATAGTTACCGTTGCAGAATTGGCGACCATGAAAGCCACCTTTACCTTTTCGATGGGTGAAAGACGTTTTGTCGGCAGTTTTCGATGGGCAAACAACAAGCGCATCTTGTTGCAACCGGCCAAAAGACTTGGCGTGAATCAGACGTTATATAATATCAGCCAAATGCAGGCGTTTAATTTTGATGGTTCAAAAAATGTCAAACTGTACGGTTATAAGACAAAATCACGAGGGGGTAAAGACAAAGGACTTGCCGATTATTTTTATATAGAAAACAGTCTGCGAAACGACCCCGAACACATCATGATCGTGACCTACGAAACTAAAAATGCCACAAAACGGCTGCGAAAACTCAATATCTATAACGGCAGAGTGGGTCCAGGTACCCGCTCGCAGGTGCGCAAGGCCAGCTTTGTTACCGACATCAATGGTGAAGCCATTGCACAGTGGGGCAACTCGGCAGATGACACCAATATTTTTATTTACAAAGACCAAAAAGGTGACTGGATCGCCATGGATAACGCCGACGACTATCACTACGCCTATCCCTACCAAGGCAATTCACTGTTGCTTAAACATGATGCTGGTGACAACACCTACGAATACGTCCAATTTGACCGTTTTACCAAACAAAGCAAAGTATTGATTTCGATGAAAGACAGCCAGGTCTACCCCATCCGCAATAAAAACAAAGAAATGATAGGTTACAGAACCAGCAAAGATGGCAAAACCAAACGATTCTTTTTTGACGAGCAAAGTGCAGAAGCCAAGTTTCAGCATCTTATCGGCAAAACGTTTCCGGCCTACTCAACTAACATATCCTGGCCAACAGATGACTTTAGCAAAAGGATCATTCGTATCTCATCAGATGTAGAACCGGGCAAACAATATTTATATGACGCCACAAAAAAGACCAAATTACGCTTGATCAACAAACGCCGAAAAACCCTCAAACGTAACCGTTTTGCCAAAATGACACCCATTAAATTTGAAGCCAGAGACGGCTTACTGATCCATGGTTACCTGTCCAAGCCCAACGGTTCAAAGGGTAATGACCCAATGGTAGTGATGGTCCACGGTGGTCCTTATGGTGTTAGAGACCGCTGGGGTTATGATTCTGAAGTGCAATTTCTCACCAGCCAAGGTTATGCCGTATTGCAGGTCAACTTCAGGGGCTCAGGTGGTTATGGCGAAGACTTCGAAAAGGCCGGTCATAAACAATGGGGATTGTCGATGCAAGACGACATAACAGACGGCACACTGTGGGCCATCAAAAATGGCTTTGCCGACAAAAAACGAAATTGTATCTATGGTGCCAGTTATGGTGGTTATGCCGCACTAATGGGCGCAGTAAAAGAACCAGATTTATACCAATGTACCATCGGTTATGTTGGTGTGTACGACCTGCCGCTAGACAGCAAAGAAGGCGATATCAACGAAACGAGTGAAGGCCGTGCGTTTACCGCCAAAACCGTGGGCAACGACATGTCGGTATTGATGACCTCATCACCTGTGCATCAAGCCCGAAAAATAAAA
The DNA here is from genome assembly GCA_013216025.1 of Algicola sp. Lineage (GTDB taxonomy): Bacteria > Pseudomonadota > Gammaproteobacteria > Enterobacterales > Alteromonadaceae > JABSOG01. Next base: position 2,605 of record JABSOG010000902.1, read on the forward strand.
GCCGCTGTGATGTTAATCCATGGCAAGCTAGACGAACGGGTTCCGTTTGAACACTACGAGAACATGACCGAAGCACTAGACAAAGCCGGTCATCCTTATGAATCACTGGTGAAAAAAGACGAAGGTCATGGTTTTGAGAAAAACAAAAACCAATATGAGCTTTATACCAAGTTGGCTAAGTTCCTTGAGAAGCATTTGAAATAAGAAACACAAAAACAACAAAGGGGACTCCAAGAGTCCCCTTTCAATTAACTATTCAATCTTTAATTAAAAGTACTTAATAAATACCGTATCACCAACAAAAGCCGGGTTGTAATAATCTGGCTGATACTCACCACTAAAAGTCGCTTCAAACGTATAGTTCACGTCATTGCCAGACACAGGTTTGATTAACTGTACTTGCTCTACAAGCTGGGCGGCGTACACGGTGTAAGTCGTCAAACCGTCTATGGTGATGTAGCACGTTTCATACGGGCCAAAGTAATATTCTTCTACCCAACACTGCACATTGCCTTCAACTTGCAGGTTTGTGCCAGTCCGAGGTAACAAGAACTGGGCAGCATCAAGTATGCCTTGGGCTGCGATTGATTTTCCGACTGAAACCTCAGTTTCGGCTGTTACAGTGAAGCTTGCCTCAACTGAGTAGGCAGGTCCTGTCATTGGTTGAATGGCTTTGAATGACTCCACTAAAGTTTCGACATTATCTAGCGTTTCAGACAAACCATCGACCGTCACGGTGCAGCTGCTGGTCGCACCCGCTGGGTTCCAGCCTGATGACACTTCGTTACAACTCACAACACCTTGAGTGGCAGCACTTAAACCCGTTTGTGGTTGCAAACGATTCATCGCTTGCACCAATATGTTGGCGTCAGCCAGCTCTACTGCTACGATTGAATTGTTCAGGGTCACCGTGGT
>JABSOG010000903.1 GCA_013216025.1 Algicola sp.
GGACAAACAAACGCTGCCCTTTGGGTTCGTTTCAAAGCGTTTTACTCTTTGTTGCAGACTTGCTTATTTGGATGACTAGATTTCGAAGTCTGCGCCGCGATTAAAACACTTTGAACTCGAACAAAATTTCAACTCGAAAGATAAACAGGCCCTAGAACTAAGCCATGACCATTCAAATATTACCCGCCCGATTGGCCAACCAGATTGCCGCCGGAGAAGTGGTTGAACGCCCGGCATCCGTGATCAAAGAACTGCTAGAAAACTCGCTTGACGCCGGGGCCACGACTATCGATATTGAGATAGAAAAAGGCGGCAGCAAACTCATCCGTATTCGCGACAATGGTGCAGGCATCGCCAAAGGCGAACTCACTTTGGCACTCAGTCGCCATGCCACCAGTAAAGTGTCCAGCTTTGACGATCTTGAAAACATCACCAGTTTGGGTTTTCGCGGCGAAGCACTGGCCAGTATCAGCTCTGTATCGCGACTTAAACTCACCTCAAAACCAGCACAGCAATCCGAAGCTTGGCAGGCCTACGCCGAGGGACGTGATATGCAGGTAAATATCATACCAGCGGCTCATCCTCAGGGGACGACCGTAGAGGTGGTGGATTTATTTTTCAATACGCCTGCGCGGCGTAAATTTTTGCGCACTGAAAAAACAGAGTTTTATCATATTGATGAATTGATTAAACGCATTGCCCTGAGCCGGTTCGATGTTCAATTCAGTTTAAAACACAATGGTAAAACGGTGCGACATTTACGCCCGGCGCAAACAGACAAAGAACAGGACCGGCGGATTGGGCAAATCTGTTCGAAGGGCTTTTTAGATTCGGTGGTACGGTTAAATTGCGATTATGACGGTGTCAGCCTGACTGGTTGGGTGGTATTGCCTTCGGGCTGTCGGAGTCAAAACGATGTGCAATACAGTTATGTTAATGGCCGAATGATGCGTGATAAATTGATTAATCACGCGATTCGTCAGGCTTATGGTCAACAGCTTAACGATGGGCAGTATCCAACGTACGTGCTGTTTTTGACGGTTAGTCCAAGGCAAATCGATGTAAACGTTCATCCCGCCAAACATGAAGTGCGGTTTCATCAGGCACGTCTTATTCATGATTTTATTGTTCAGGCGCTAGAAAAAGCCATCAATCCCGAAAACGTGTTTGAATACGGCAGTGAGCAAATTGAGCCGCCAACAATCAGCGCAGCTGGGCAAATCAATGAACCACCTGCGCAAGGCACCTTGTATCCACGACAACAGGGCGTAAACGATGGGGTTGTGGCTGAATCGGCGTTGTCATCGCGACAACCACCGCCGGAGTATTTTCCACTAGAGCAGTCACAACATCAACAACCTGTGCAAGAACAGCAGGCCAGAGCTTATCAACCACAAGGTGGTTATCAGGGTAAGCAGCCCGGTGTCGAACAGCTTGAATGTTATCATCAGGCACTGACTTCTTTCAGCACACCGATACAACAAGAGACTGCAAGTCCTACAGCTGTTCGCGAGGAGAATACTACTGACAAAGGTATAAAAAAAGGAAGAAGTGGCTGTTTATCAGTGATTAATGGTCATTTTGCCCTCTACCAAAGCGATAATAGGGTGTTTTTGCTTGACCTTGACAAAGTTAATGGTAAAGTCGCCGCTTCGCAATACAGCAAGGGGCTGGTGGGCCAACCGCTGTTGCTACCAGTCAAGATGTTGTTGGATAAATCCAGCCTTTTATGGTTGCAACAACAAAGCGAGATGTTGAACCTGCTGGGCATCGATTTTGAATGTCTGGCCAAGGCGGTAGTGATACGAAAAGTGCCGTCAATCATCCGCAACCGCAATATCAGCGACAGTTTGTCGCAATTGTTTGCTTGGTTACAATGTCACGGTCAAGATAAGCCGCTTGCATTGCCTCGGTGCATACAATGGCTGTTCAGCGTACTTGGCGAAGCAGGTGATTATGATCTGGTGGCTGCAATACAACTGATTGCAACTTGTTTGCAGCAACAAGATGAACAACAACTGCTTGATTTGTATGGTGTTCAAATTGGCATCGACGCCTATATAACACAGCTGGCAAACCTTAACGGGAGTACAAGTGAGTAAGTCGTTACCGGTGATTTTTCTGATGGGGCCCACGGCTTCGGGCAAGACAGGTTTGGCCATTGAACTGACCAAAGCTGTACCCAGTGAAATCATCAGTGTCGATTCGGCGCTGGTTTATCGCGATATGGACATAGGCACCGCTAAGCCGACTAAACAGGAGTTGGCAGATGCACCGCACAAACTGATAAACTTTTTGGATCCGGCACAAAGTTACTCGGCAGCCGATTTTCGCGCCGATGCCCTTGAAGCCATTGAGCAAATCCATCAACAGGGTAAAATCCCGTTGTTGGTCGGTGGTTCCATGATGTACTTTAAAGCCTTGCTGGAGGGGATTTCTCCTTTGCCCGCAGCTGATCTTAAGGTTCGCGCCGAGATAGAAAAACAGGCGGCAGAACACGGATGGGCAGCTATGCACCAGCGGTTGGCGGAGGTTGATTCGGTGGCAGCAGAGCGAATTCACCCCAATGATCCACAAAGAATCAACCGGGCGCTCGAAGTTTATCGCATAACTGGTCAAACAATGACCCAGTTATCGGCAATCAAAGGTGACGCACTGGGGTTTGAAGTGTTACAATTTGCGATAGCACCAAATGACAAAGCGCTGTTACATCAACGGATAGAACAGCGATTTAAACAAATGATTGCCCAGGGTTTTGAACAGGAAGTGAAAAAACTGTATGAAAGGGGCGATTTACATCTCGATTTACCCTCGATGCGCTGCGTTGGTTACCGCCAGATGTGGCAGTACTTTGAGGGCATTCATGATTATGATGAAATGATATTTCGTGGGGTTGTGGCGACCAGACAATTAGCCAAACGACAGATGACCTGGCTGCGAAGCTGGCAAAATTTGCGGTGGCTAGAAACCGGCGATAAAGAAAACTTGCAACATATTCTAACTTCGCTAAGCTAAAAGCTGGTTGGGATGGTTTTTATCCCTTGAATAGTGGTTTGTTCGCACCCATATAATAAAACAATAAACAATAAGGAAAGTATGAAATGGCAAAAGGCCAATCATTACAAGACCCGTTTCTTAATTCTTTAAGACGTGAGCGCATTCCCGTTTCTATCTTCTTGGTTAACGGTATCAAATTACAAGGTCAAATCGAATCATTTGATCAATTCGTTATTTTGTTGAAAAATACGGTTAGCCAAATGGTTTACAAACACGCCGTATCAACAGTTGTACCTGCTCGTCCGTTTTCACAAAATCCGATGACCTATCAGGGCACGGAAGAAGGCGGAGAGGGCAACACATAATCCAGTTAAGGAGTAGTCTGCTTGTTTGACCGTCATGAAGTAGGTGAACAGGCAATATTGGTGCATGTTGAATTTCAACAGGAAGGGGAACGGGAAGATCTCGATGAATTAGAGATGCTCGTATCCTCTGCGGGCGTGAACGCATTAAAAGTCGTC
>JABSOG010000904.1 GCA_013216025.1 Algicola sp.
CATGTACTTTATTATATGGTTGAGCCCGGTGGCATTGCTGTACTTAGGGTACTTCATGCCAGAATGGATGCTGCAAGGCACTTAAAGTGAATCCCCTATATCTTTGGTGTCAGGTCCTGATGAATCTTGAAGTTGGTAAAAGAAATTCAAGATTCAAGACCCGAAGATATGGTTTTGTTCGGAGCTGGTGGTACGGAGGCTAGGCAAGGGGGTCAAAGCATTTGATTTTGTCGAACAAAAGAGATTTTAGTTCGACATAATCAAAAGCATTGACCCCAGCCGGTGATGGTTTCCGCCGACACGTTTAGGGCTGGTGGGGATTTTAGTCGTGAACTGTCAAGTACTTAAAGCCCCTAATACTATTAAACGTTTGTCCATCATGAGTGACACAACCATCCGAATATCCTTGTACTTTTTTGTTGGCGGTATAGGCCATTAATAGCAAAGCATAGGCTTTGTCATAATTTTGATCGCTTGCTTTAAGCACAACGGCAGTGGATCTAGTGCAGTTGTTGGGGTTTGGCCAGTCATCGGCTGATAGAAAAAAACCAGCCTCGTTGAATGAAACCATGGTAATTTTACTAGTGGATAATGGCCCTGCGGCATATGAGTAACTTGATACCATTGATAGCAGCGAAAGAGAGAGTATAGTTTTTACTAGATTCATTTTAATTCCTGTTTTATAAAATACAACGTTCCATTCATTGGTGTTTATTGTTTGCACGAATATCAACCAAATAGTAACGATAAATTGGCAGCGCTATTATCCATTATTTCTATTGATTTACCAAGCCCCTTTGGTTGCGCCTTATTTAGTTACCTTGTCGCTATCGATGTCATGGGGCTTCGATAGAGGCCGGAGGTACGGAGGCTTGGCAAGGGGGTCAAAGCATTTGATTTTGTCAAACAAGAAAGATTTTTGTTCGACATAATCAAAAGCATTGACCCCAGCTGGTGGTATTGGGGTGAGGCTTAGTTAGGGGTTGGTGATAAGCTGCACCACGTTCGGGGCTGGTGATGGGCCATCACCGGCTGGGGTCAGTGCTAATCAAGGTTCGAGGACAGCTTGCCTGTCCCTAAGCTTAATTTGCTCGACAACTGCTCCTGCGTTGTTCTAACTACATACATCCATGTATTAGTTTGACCCCCTTGCGGAGCCTCCGTTCCTCCAGCCCTATTCGAAGCCGCTAGATTCTAAACATAAAAAAGCCCGCAGCGCGGGCTTTTCTTAAGTTTCAATCTTTTCAATTATTACTGACAGCTAACACCCACTTGAGCAAAAGCAGCAGTAACATCAGATGCATTCAAACCCATGTCGCTTGCCGCTGATTCAACACCACAGCTACCTGCGTTGAAAGTTGAGTTTGCAGTCCAGTACAAATCGTTGGCTCTAAGCATGACCCCGAAAGCTGATTGTACGTTCCAGCCAGCAGTTGTTGCTAACAAGTAAAATGCTTTGTTGTAAACGCCTGAGCTGTAATGTACGTCCATACCAGCAGTCATGTCTGAAGCGTGACCGATTGAGCGGCCGTCTTTTGTTGGGTCATCCATATATCGTAATGCGCCAGCACTTTTAAAGATTTGCTCTCCAACCATCCAATCGTTTGAACCGTTCATGTAGCTTTCTGCCGCTTCACCGGCCATATCAGAGAAGGCTTCGTTCATGCCGCCAGATTCGCCAGAGTAAACCAAATCTGAACGCTGCTCAGTTACGCCGTGGCTAACTTCGTGTGCAGATACATCGAGGCTCACCAGTGGGTGGAAAGTGGTTGCGCCATCACCAAATGACATAGCAGTACCGTCCCAAAAGGCGTTTTCGTAGTTGTTTGAGTAGTGAACACGCATTTCAAGCTTTTGGCTCAAAGGTATTACACCGTACCAGTCGCCGTACATGTCAAAAATAACGTTACCGAATGCGTGGGCATCGTTCAATGGTGAATGCGCACCGTTGATGGCTTTATAGGTATTTTCAGGGCAGGTAAATTCAAAAGCACCTGTCTTGCGTGATACCCGTGTTCGGTGATTCATGTCGATGGTTTTAACATTATCGTTTTCCATCATACAGTTACCGCCACTTTCGGTCACTTTAAGTACAGGAAAGTCGCTGCCGTAGTAATACATACCTGTTTTAGCGTTACCACCCGGACCAGTTGCCTCAGCTGGAGTGGTTGAACCGCCGCCATTATCTGGCTTACCGCCGCCGTTACCATTAGGTTTACCTTTATGCGCAATGGCATTCCAAGATTTAATCATGTCGCCGGTTTTGGCATCAATAACAGCAGATGGGCGAGAAACTTTGTCTGATTCTAAAAAGTTAACCAAATAGGCCAGTTTTTGTGAGTTGGCATCGATGATCAGTTTTACGTTGATGTTTTCAATTTGGTCTGCGCCGAATTTAACTTTTAATGCGTTAACGGCGTGACCGGCGGAGATTCCTGGTTTTACGTCGATGCCAGCAAAGTTTGAAATACTGCCCATAGCCGAGAAGATATTACCATTGCCATTTTTTTCGGCAACAATATGCTGGCCCCAAATTGGCACTCCTTTATAAGAAAGAGTCATTTTGCTTTTTGTGTGACCACCAACAATATCAAACTCTGTTTGTGTTGCAGCTGCCCGGTGATTTGAGTCTAAACCAAAAGCGTGAACCACTGCGTTACCCTGTAAAGAGCTGCCTTGTAAGGAGCTACCTTCAACGTCTACCGCTTTATTCACTGCTGCTGATGCAGGTGCGATGGTGAAAACCAACAAACTACTGACTAACAATACTTTTGATTTATTCATAATTTTCTATCCTTCAAAGTCATTATTTACACGGATGAAATGTATGTTGATTATGCTGGAGCAATCATCAGTGTAGTGTGATGTTTTATATTGCTTTTACTATTATTGTTTTGCTGTTTGATTAAAAACTAACCTATTATAGGTTATTGGGAACACATTGCAATCCCTTGTTTAATATTAACTTACAATTATCGGGCAACTATTTGATTTAACTCTGATTTATAAATTGGGTTGATTTTGAACCTGGTGACTTGTAGCCGATACCAGCTGGGGTCAGTGCTAATTAAGGTTCGTGGACAGCTTGCCTGTCCCTTAGCTTAATTTGCTTTGACCCCCTTGCGGAGCCTCCGTTCCTCCAGCCCCTATCGAAGGGATCAATTTAAACATCAGGCTTCGATGGGGCTGGTGTAATTTGGGGTGGGGCTTCGTCAGAGGCCGGTAGTACGGAGGCTAAGCAAGGGGGTCAAAGCATTTGATTTTGTCGAACAAAAAAGATTTTCGTTCGACATAATCAAAAGCATTGACCCCAGCCGGTGATGGCTGGTAGAAGCCCAAAACACAAAAAAGCCCGGCATATACCGGGCTTTTTTATCAATTGATTTTCAATTTACTGACAGTTAACACCAACCGCTGCAAAAGCAGAGGTAACATCAGCAGCATTCAAACCCATGTCGCTTGCAGCGGATTCAACACCACAGCTACCTGCGTTGAAAGTCGAGTTTGCAGTCCAGTA
>JABSOG010000905.1 GCA_013216025.1 Algicola sp.
CTCATAGGGATGTGATTTTCAGGTGGTTCGACATTTCGACGATAAAAAGGTAAATACATTATGAATCCTGAAATTATTGCGGTCACGCAACGCATTGTTGATCGCTCAAAAGCCAGTCGAGCGCGTTATTTAAGCAGAATAGCTCAAGCCGGTGGCAGCCAACGCGCCAGAACCAGCCTGCCCTGCGGCAATTTGGCCCATGGTTTTGCTGCCTGTTCAGCCAGCGATAAATCTAAATTGACGGCGGCCAAACAAGCCAATATCGCCATCGTTTCGGCGTATAACGATATGCTTTCGGCCCACCAGCCATACCAAGATTATCCACAAAAAATCAAAGCGGTGATCGCCGAACAAGGCCATGTTGCGCAGTTTGCTGGCGGCGTACCAGCGATGTGTGACGGTATCACCCAAGGCGAACCCGGCATGGAATTGTCGTTGTTCAGCCGTGATGTGATTGCCATGTCTGCTGCGGTCGCGCTATCTCACAACATGTTTGACGGTGTTTTATACCTTGGCATTTGCGACAAAATCGTACCCGGTTTGTTAATTGGCGCCTTGTCTTTCGGTCATCTGCCAGCGATATTTGTGCCAGCAGGCCCTATGCCCAGTGGCCTGCCCAATGCCGAAAAAGCCAGAGTACGCCAATTGTTCGCCGAAGGTAAAATCGGTCGTGAAGAATTGCTAAAAGCCGAATCGGCTTCTTATCACAGCGCTGGCACCTGCACGTTCTACGGCACAGCCAACAGCAACCAAATGCTGCTAGAAATTATGGGGCTGCAACTACCTGGCTCATCTTTTGTTAATCCGGGCACCGAATTACGTGACCGTTTAACCGAAGAAGCCGCCAAACAAGTGCTTAAATACAGCGCCGCGTCAGAAGATTATCGCCCCATTGGTAAAGTGATCGACGAAAAAGCCATGGTCAACGGTTTGGTCGGCTTGCTGGCCACTGGCGGTTCAACCAATCAGGCTTTGCATTTGGTTGCCATTGCCCGTGCAGCGGGTGTCAACATCACCATGGACGACTTTTCTGATTTATCAGAAGTGGTGCCAGTGATCAGCCGAATTTACCCCAATGGTCTGGCCGACATCAACCGTTTTCACGCGGTCGGTGGTATGCCATTCCTTATCAGTACTATGCTCGATAACGGCTTTTTACACGAAGATGTGCTCACTATCGCCGCAAATGGTACTTTGGCTGATTATCGTAAAGAACCCAAACTGGCCGAAACCGGGTTAGATTGGCACAATGCACCAGCACAGTCGCTCGACAACAACGTCTTGCGCGCAGCCAACGACCCGTTCAGCCAGCATGGTGGATTGCAGGCAATGAAGGGTAATATCGGTGATGCCATCGTTAAAACCTCGGCGGTTAAACCCGAACATCAAAAAATTGAAGCCCCAGCCCGAGTATTCGACAGCCAACAACAATTCAACGCAGCCTTTAAAGCCGGAGAACTGTACTGCGACTTTATTGGCGTGGTGCGTTTTCAGGGCCCTAAAGCCAACGGTATGCCCGAATTGCATAAATTGACTGCACCTTTGGGCGCGTTACAAGACAAGGGTTATAAAGTAGCTTTGGTGACAGATGGCAGAATGTCTGGTGCGTCTGGCAAAGTTGCCGCCGCCATTCACTTAATCCCAGAAGCCAGCGAAGGCGGATTTATCGGCAAAGTATGCGATGGCGATATGATTAGACTCGATGCCACCACCGGCGAATTGCAGGTTTTGGTGGATGAAACCGAATTTAACAATCGCCCACAAGCCCAATACAGTGGCGAAAATGTACAGTTTGGCACTGGCCGAGAACTGTTTTCAATGTTTAGAAACAACGTCAGTGATGCCTCTGCCGGTGCTTGTGTGCTCGGTTCATTGGCTGACGAAGAATAACGCAGGACCCAATAATGACAACTAATAATCGATTAAAAATCAACAACCAATTTCCATACCTGGTCGCCGACATTGGCGGCACCAACACCCGATACGCACTAGTGACGGGTGTTGATCAAGAAACTGGCGAGTTTCAGATCAACCAAAGCCGGATATTTTTGTCTGCCGACTACGACAGTTTTTCGATGTCGCTCGACACCTATCTCGAAACCATCACAGGTTTGCGACCACTCAATGCCTGTATCGCCATCGCAGGCCCGGTCACCGACGACACGGTTGAGCTGACCAACCTCAAATGGCAATTTTCGGTCAGTAAATTGAAAAAACGCTATGGTTTCAATACTTTGCTGGTCATTAACGACTTTGCCGGATTGGCTTATGGGGTACCTCACATACCCAAGTCGTCGTTGTTTTCAATCAAACCTGGGGTAACTGACGACAAAGCAGCCAAAGTTATTATAGGCCCCGGTACAGGTTTGGGCGTTGCGGCGCTGGTGCCGACCGGGTCAGGTTATGTGCCGGTCCCTGGAGAAGGCGGTCATGTGGCCGTTGCACCGGGCAACGACATTGAACTGGATTTATTCAGAATACTCAGGCAACAGCAACAGCACATTTCTGCCGAAGAATTACTTTCAGGCGCCGGTTTGTTAAACCTTTATCGTACCTATGCCAAGCTCCACCAGCAGAAAACCTCCGACATATTCACGCCGGCAGAAGTCACTCAACATGCATTGTCCAACACCGATCCATTGTGTGTTGAAGCGTTTGGCACCTTCCTCGGATTACTCGGCAGTTATTGTGGGGATCTGGCCCTGATTTATGGTGCCAAAGGCGGTGTTTACCTTGGCGGTGGCATCTTGCCAAAAATTCAGCCTCACATCGCCCAAAGCCAGTTTTTGAGCCGTTTTATGAATAAAGGCGCGATGCGAAAATACGTTAAAGACATTCCTATCCAACTCATCACCCACCGTCAGCCCGCCTTTATCGGCGCAGCAGCCTGGCTGCATGACCACTTAACCGTCGATTCAGACACAGCGGAGACAAAATAATGGACATCAGACAAATTATGGACGCCAGCCCGGTCATGCCGGTCTTGGTTATTCAACGAATTGAAGACGCAGTACCACTGGCAAAAGCCTTGTATAATGGCGGTTTAACCGTGCTTGAAATCACCTTAAGAACCCCGGTAGCCCTTGAGGCCATCACCGCAATAAAAGAACAACTGCCCGATGCCATTGTTGGTGCAGGCACAGTGATTAACGCCCAAACCTTAGCAGCAGCGCAACAGGCCGGTTCACAATTTTTTGTCAGCCCGGGTGTTAACGAGGGTTTGTTGGCAGCAGCAAAAGACAGTGATATCCCATTACTACCCGGTGTTGCCACGCCAAGCGAAGCGATGAAATTGTACGAGTTGGGTTATTCAGCGCTGAAATTCTTTCCAGCCGAAGCCGCAGGCGGCACGCCAATGCTCAAATCTATTGGTGGTCCATTACCCCAACTGGCATTTTGCCCAACGGGCGGCGTTAATCCCGAAAATGCCCCGAGTTATCTGGCGCTGCCCAATGTGTTATGCGTAGGCGGCTCTTGGATGGCCCCCGAAAAGCTCATTCGCGAGCAACAATG
>JABSOG010000906.1 GCA_013216025.1 Algicola sp.
CTTTTTCCGATGATTACACCTATCGCTTTACTACCTCAGTGGCAGGTGCCCAAAACGCACCACAATTTGCCTCAATCACCCCAGATAGCGGTGATATCAGTGGTAATACCGAGATTGTCATTCGTGGTTCCTTCTTTGAAGAGGGCATCAAGGTTGAGTTGGGTGGTCAGCCACTGACAATTCAGCAGCTGATCCCGGCCTCGGGTGATGAACCGTTTGATCGCATTATTGCCAAAACCGTGCCTAATTATGCCGGTCCTGCGGCTGTGAAGATCACCGCCAAATCCGGCGCTTATGATATGGCGCTTGGGGTCTTTACTTATATCGACCAACTCAGATTGTCCTTTGTCAGCCCGGCCATTGTTAATGTGTCTCAAGCAGGAGCCAACGATAAAGTGACCATCAGCGGTTATGGTTTCAGTGATGATGTCCAACTGACCGCCTATATCAGTGGCAACCCGTCTTTAGCGATTGTTGATGTTGTCGATCAAGACAGACTAACCCTGTACAGCGCGCAGTCTATGGATTGGGTAGTGCCAGATTTCAGTGAGCTTACCGGTTCAGACTTTAGAGGCTTTATTGACCTGCAAATTACCGATGGCCGGGGCCGTAAAGCCGTATTAACAAGGGCATTATTCTACGGTCAGTTAAGCGTTAATCGTGGGCTTGAAACCGCAGCGCCATTAAGTGAAAGCTTCCTTAAAGCCGCATTGGCCGGTAACGATGAATATATTGCAGACCCAGGCAAGTTGCCGCCGGGCGCAGTCGTTGATTTGGCCTCTGATGCCGACTTAAAGCTGATTTATGTGTTGGGTAAAGGGGTATTGGGTGATGAGGTTAAACGCCCTGATGATGTGTTAAGCACTGATTACATTAACCATTATTATGCCCCAGGGTGGATTTCACTGATTCATTACCAGGCTGATGCCATCGAAGATGCCGCGCCAATGCATGGTTTGGGTTACTTTAACCTGCCACAGGATTTAGTGCCTCAAGCGCTGCATTTGGCTGACAAACAGCTCTATGTCACTGCCTTTGGTTATCACTTCCAAAACGTGAATACCGAGCACGAAGACCTGTCTATGTTGCTGGTTTATGATCGTGAAAACCGCTTGCCGGGTGACGGTGCAGTCAGTAAAGACCGAGATATTCTCTACAGCTTGCCATTGCCGCTTAATGGCCCGGCTACGCTTATCAGCAGTCAGGGAAATCTGCTGGTAGTGGCCAATAAAGATGAAGGTGCAGTGGTTATCAATGTGGCTGATCCACTAAAACCCTCGGTGATTCGAGTTATCAACAGCGCCATCATTGCAGGCAGTGAAAAATCGTTGGCTTTGCACAATATTGAGCTTAATAATGGTTTGCTTCATTTGACTGGCAGCTATGGTGATGGAGAAAACCCGGGCAAGGCACGCGTGGTATTTGATTTGCAACAACCGTCAATGCCACAGTTGTCTGTCAGCAGTGGTACGGCTTATTCTCAGGCGCTGGGTCAACAACCGGTATTTGCTGAAGTGGCCGATGGTGTGCCATTGCAACTTAAAGACTTAACCAAACCGGTCTTCCCCAGAACATTGGGCCAATACAGCAACAACGGTTTTGAATTACCGGGTGCGGTGAAAAACCTCGCGACCACAACAACCATGGCCACTGTGCATCTGCTCGACAAGCAAAAAGAAAGCTGTGATTTATATGTGCCATTTTATGATGTCGCCCGAGATGACTTTATCTCATTGATTGATGTTTTATCGCTCGATTGTCAAGACCCGAGGATATCCGGTGGCGCTGTACCTTCCTTTGTCGATGATCAGCCAATAGATATCAGCACCAACAATGAACACCTCAAACTGCATATGACCGATGATGGTTTGGCGCTGGTGAGTATTCACAATACTTTGGGTTATTCAACACTGGCAATAGTTGATCACCAGACCCTGGATTTCGTCAGCAGTTACCCGACCAATGCCCAAGTGGGTGTGCCGCTTGATGCTGCAATTAAACTGGTCTTTAACCGCGACATCGTGATTGATCAAGATGACACAGAATCAGCCTTCCTAGCCAGATATCTGGCGATGATTTATGACGACGGCAGTGCTGATGGCGTAGCTGTTGCCTATAGTGCCTCAATTACTGGCAATATCATTGAACTGCAACCGACAGGTTTACAGGCCAACAGTGCCTATACCATAAAAATATCTGATGATCGTGATAGCCGTCGAACCCGTGGTTTGGTTGAACACCAAGTTTCGTTTAAAACGGCCAATGGCAGTGGACAGTCGATCATTATTGGCACCATAACGCCAAAAGTGGTGGATATTAATGGGGGTGAATTAACCGTTGATGTCGATTTTGCCCAAACACCGAGCTTCTATATTGCCGATAAATCGGCGTCAGTGACCGGCAGTGTGGCGATAAACGCCCAAACGACCCGTTATACCATTTTTGCCCCAGCCAATTTTGCCGGACCCGCCAGCTTGCAAGTAATTGACAGCCGGGGTCTGCAAACCAGCCGTTTGGGTGCGGTTCAATATGTTGAACCTTTGGTGATCGAATTATTAAGTCCGGTATCGGGCAATGTAAACGGTGGCACCAAAGTACTGATTAAAGGGCGCGGATTGAGTCCGGGCCTGAGTGACTTGACTGTATTGTTTGATAATATTCCGGCAGCGGCCAATACCATTAAGGTGCTTGATACCCAAACGCTTGAAGTAACTACCCCGGCAGGTCGTTTGGGTAAGGTTGATGTCAAAGTTACGCTTAACTCTGGTCAGTCAGCGTTATTGCCACAGGCGTTTGAATACCTGCAACCGAGTCAGTCAACCATACAAACCAAAGGACGAATTTACGATGTCGCCCTTGATCCGACCTCTACCTATCTGTTTGCAGCAGCTGGAGACGAGGGGGTTACCATGTACAATATCGCCGCCTCTACCTTTACTGCCGACCCTGAGGCACCACTGAATCCAGATGATTTGATCAAACTGATTGACCGTGATGAAGATGGCATCGATGACCGTATAGTCTCGCGGTTCTCATTACCACAAGGGTATGTTGCCCTGGGTATTAAAGGTTTCTTCGAACGCTTTAATGATCGGGTTTTTGTCACCGGTGCAAAACTGGACTCACAAGGTCAGGCAATTGCCGACAGTGCGCGATTGTTTATTGTGTCGTTTGACAGCAGCGACATCAGCAACACCACTTTGGTCAACAACATTGCCTTACCGGCCAATTTTGCTCGGGGTTTGGTGGTTGAAAACCAGCGTACCGTTGTTGCCATGGGCGAGGGCGGTTTTGGGGTTGTCGATAACTTCCTGCACACCAAAGCCTATGTCAGCGAACAGCTGCGTCTACCAAATAATGTCGCGGCCCTTGATGTGGCAGTGATTGATACTCCAGCCAACGGTGTAAGCCGCTATGCGGTGGCCGCTGGTCAGTTTGATATTGTTAATAACAGGCTTGTCAATGAAGGTGATGACAGCACTGGCGGTATCTACATTATCGAACGCAACACCA